>CAIYZX010000617.1 GCA_903930745.1 uncultured Chloroflexota bacterium
AGCGCGTCGCCGTCACAGTCCAGCGCCAGGGTTCGAAGGCGGAGCACGTTGCCGGACGTCTCGCCCTTGCGCCAGAGCCGTCCGCGTGAGCGCGAGTGGAAGTGCACCTCGCCCGTGCCCAGCGTGGCGGCGAGCGCCTCCACGTCCAGCCAGCCAACCATCAGCACGCGGCCGTCGGCCACGTCCTGGACCACGCCCGCGACGAGGTCCGAGGTGTCCCAGCGGACTGCGGCGGGATCCAGGCCCTCCGCGAGATCCACGGGGCCGGGGCGATTGGCGGGCGTCATGCGTTGCTCTCCTGGTCCGTGAGGCGGACGGGCAGCCCGGCTGCGGCCATGACGGCCTTCACCGCGGTGATGGAATGCTCGGATCGATGGAAGATGGACGCGGCAAGGACGGCATCTGCGCCGCCGTCGCGGATCGCGGTGACGAAGTCGGCCGGGCCGGCGGCGCCGCCGGAGGCGATGACCGGCACCGGCACGAGCGACGAGATGGCCCGCAGCAGGGCGGTGTCGAAGCCGGACTTCGTCCCATCCCGGTCGATGGACGTGACGAGCAGCTCGCCCGCCCCCAGCTCCACGCAGCGGACGGCCCACGCGATGGCATCGAGACCGACGGGCTCGCGCCCGCCCTTGACGACCACCTCGTAGCCGGACGGCATGCGGTCATCCGACATCTTGACCGCCCGGGCGTCGATGGCCACCACCACGGCCTGCGAGCCGAACCGCGCGGCGCAGCGGGTCACGAGCTCCGGGTCTGCGACGGCCCGCGTGTTGAGGCTGACCTTGTCCGCCCCGGCGCGCAGCACGTCACGCATGTCATCCACGGAGCGGACGCCGCCGCCAACGGTCAGCGGCACGAAGGCACGGCGCGCCGTGCGCTCCACGATGTCCAGGAGCGTGCCCCGACCCTCGGGTGCGGCGGAGATGTCCAGGAAGACCAGCTCGTCCGCCCCTTCGCGGGCGTAGCGCTCCGCGAGGGTCGGCGGATCGCCCTCGTCAACGAGCTGGACGAAGTTCGTGCCCTTCACCACGCGCCCGTTGGCGACGTCCAGGCACGGGATCACGCGGCGGCGCAGCATCAGGCGGCCCCTCCCGCGAGCCGGACCACGTTGCCCAGCAGGTGCAGGCCGGTGTCACCGGACCGCTCCGGGTGGAACTGGAAGCCCAGGAGCCGGCCTTTCGCAACGGCGGACAGGAAGCGCGGCCCGTGGTCGGTCGTGGCGAGCACCACGTCCGCGTCGAGGCCTCCCACCGGCGCCCCAACGTACGAGTGGACGAAGTAGAAGTCCGCGTCGGCGTCGATGCCGTCGAACGCCGGGTGCTCGTAGCCGCGGGCCACCTGGTTCCAGCCGATGTGGGGCAGCGTGGGCGCCCCGTCGAGGCGGACCGTGCGGCCGCGCAGGATTCCCAGCGTCTCGGCGCCGTCCTCGTCAGAGCCCTCGAATAGCAGCTGCATCCCGAGACAGATGCCCAGGAACGGGCGGTTCGCGGCCACCCAGGCCCTGATGGGATCCACGAAGCCCCCGGCCCGGAGACGCTCCATCGCCGGGGCGGCGGCTCCAACCCCCGGCACCACGAGCAGGTCCGGCGACCCGATCTCGTCCGCCGTCACCGCCCGGTGGACCCGGGCACCCGCGAACGCGAGCGCCTGCTCGATGGAGACGAGGTTGCCGGCGCCGTAGTCAACGACGGCGACGCCGACCGTCAACCCAGCGACCCCTTCGTGGAGGCCACGCCGGACCGGCGGGGGTCCGCCTCGCAGGCGCGCCGGATCGCACGGCCAAGCGCCTTGAACGCGGCCTCGCCCAGGTGGTGGTCGTTGCGGCCGGTGCCGCCCAGGTGCAGCGTGGTGCCGGAGGTGCGGGCGAAGGACTCCAGGGCGTGCTCCACCAGCTGCAGCGGCAGCGTCCCGGCGCGCTCGGCCTTCCACGGCAGATCAACGACGCAGTAGGGGCGCCCGCCCATGTCCACGACCGCCGTGGCGACGGCCTCGTCCATCGGCACCGCGGCGTCGCCGAACCGGTTGATGCCGGCCCGGTCGCCCAGCGCCTCCGCGAAGGCGGCGCCCAGCACGAGCGCCGTGTCCTCCACGGTGTGGTGCTCGTCCACGTGCAGGTCGCCGGTGGTCCGCACCGTCAGGTCGAAGAGGCCGTGGTGGGCGAAGGAGCCCAGCAGGTGGTCGAAGAAGCCCACGCCGGTCTCGATGTCGGCGCGGCCCGTGCCGTCGATGTCGAGCGTGATGGCGATGTCGGTCTCGCGGGTCCGGCGTGCGACGCTGACGCGCCGGCCGGTCCGCTCGGTCACCTCGAGGGTGCCCAGGGGCGTGGTCATGCGGGGGTCTCCGGGGCGGCGGGCAGTGTGGGGGCGATCTCGTGACAGGCCGTCACCAGGCGCTCGTTCTCGGCGGCGTTGCGGACGGTGACCCGCAGGTAGGCAACGAGCGGATGGCCGGCCCCGAAGCTCCGCGGGACGAGGCCGCGGGCCATGAGGCCGAGCGAGGCGGCCTCGGCACGCTCCGGCGACTGCAGGTCGCACAGGATGAAGTTGGTCTCGGACGGCTGCGGCCTGAACCCCGCGGCCGCGAGCCCCGCGGCCAGGCGGGGCCGCTCATGCAGCACGCGCTGGACGTTCTCGTGCATCGAGTCAGGCTCCCGCAACGCCTTTGCGGCAGCGGTCACCGAGATGGTGGTGATGGAGCCGGGCGGACGGTAGGCGGCGATGCGGCGGATCGTGTCGGGGACGCCCACGGCGAAGCCCACCCGCATGCCGGCCATCGCGTACGCCTTGGACGCGGTGCGAACCGCGACGAGGTTGGGGAACCGCTCGCGCAGCGGGATCACGGTGAAGCCGGTGAACTCGCTGTACGCCTCGTCCACCACGACCGCGGGGACACCCCGCCCATCGGCGGCGCCGTCCTCGGCGATGCCTTCGAGGAGCTCCTCGATGGCCCCGGCGGGCTCCAGCCGGCCGGTGGGGTTGTTGGGGTTGCAGATCCAGACCAGCGTTGCCTCGCGCGCCGCAGCCCGCATCGCGGGGATGTCCATGGCCCAGCCACGCTCCGCGCCCAGGCGCGGGACGGCGATCACCCGCCCGCCACGCTGGTCCGCGTGGATCCGGTACATGGGGTACGTGGGCACTGAGACGGCGATCGCCTGGCCGGCCGGCAGGAAGGCCTTCGTGCACAGGTCGAGGATCTCGTCGGCGCCGCAACCGGGGACGATCTCCTCCAGGGCTACGCCGTAGCGTTGTGCGGCCGCCTCGGCGAGCCTGCGGTAGTCGCCTGGCGGGTACTCGGAGAGCGGCGTCTCGAAGTCGCCGTCCGCCAGGAGCTGCCGGAGCATCGCGGGCGGGGCAGGCGAGGTGTTGAGATCGAAGCGCAGCACCTGGCTGACGGGGATCCCGAAGCGCTCTGCCACACCCTCGTCCGTCGCCTCCCAGGAGTACGACGACGGGTCCGTCTGCGACGAGACGGAGAACGGACTGGGGCTCATCGTGCGTCCTCCTCGGTGCCGAAGCGGACCTCCACCGCGTCGCGGTGGGCGAGAAGCCCCTCCGCCTCGGCGAGCGTCCTGATTGCGGGGCGCAGGGTGGCGAGACCCTCGCGCGTGATCCGCTGGACCTGGTTGAACTTGCCGTACATCTCCACCGCGAGCGGACCGCACGAGCGTGCGAGGCCGCCGGTGGGGAGCACGTGATTGGCACCCGAAGCGTAGTCGCCCGCGGACTCGGGCGACCAGCGGCCGACGAAGATGGACCCGGCGTTCCGGATCCGCGCCACGGCTACCTCCAGGTCCTCCACCTCCACGCTGAGGTGCTCCGGGCCGTAGCCGTTCACGAAGTCGATGCCGGCGTCCACATCATTCACGAGGACGATCCGCCCGTGGTCCGCGAGGCTGCGAGCGAGGATCTCGCGGCGCAGCGCGGCGGCGAGCATGCGGTTGACCTCCGCCTCCACGGCGTCGGCGAGCGTCTCGTCCGTGGTCACGAGCAGGGCAGGGGAGTCCGTGCCGTGCTCCGCCTGCGTGATGAGGTCCGCGGCCACCGTGGTGGCGTCCGCCGTGGCGTCCGCGAGGACCACGCCCTCCGAGGGTCCGGCGGGCAGGTCGATGCCCACCTCGCCAACCACCTCGATCTTCGCCGCGGTCACCCACGCGGAGCCGGGCCCCACGATCAGATCCACGGGCGCCAGGCCCTCGTCCGCGAGGCCGTACGCCAGGGCTCCGATGGCCTGGACGCCGCCCGCGACCAGCAGGGCGTCCACGCCCAACAGGCCGGCAGCGCCAAGCAGGACCGGGTGCACGTCCCCGTTCCGGTCCGCCGGCGAGGCGACCACCGTCTCTCCGACGCCCGCCACGAGACCCGGCACGACGGTCATCACCAGGGAGGACGGGTACGGCGCCAGGCCGCCCGGCACGTAGCAGCCCACGCGCGAGAGCGGCAGCCAGCGCCGCTCGAGCTCCACGCCGTCCGTGATGGCGGTGCGGGTGCTGGCGGCCGGCCGCTGGCTCTCGGCGAACCGCCGGACATTGGCGATGGCGGTCTCGAGCGCATCACGCTCGCGCGGCGCCAGCGCATCGGCGGCGGCGGCCAGCACGTCCCGACGGAGGAGCAGCCTGCCGTCTGGGCGACCGCCGCCGAAGCGGTCCGAGGCCTCACGTACTGCAGTGGCACCCCGGGCGCGGACGTCGGCGAGGATGGTGCGCGTCGCCTCGCGCACCCTGGGATCGGGCACGGCGCCACGGCGGAAGAGGGCGTCACGGGCGGCGGCGGAGAGCGGGTCGCCGGACCGGAGGTCCAGCCGGGCGAGGCGGACGGAGTGGTTGGGCTCGACGGTCACGGGAGGATCTTCTCAATGGGGAGCACCAGGATCCCGGATGCCCCGGCGGCCTTGAGCCTGGGGAGCAGGCCCCATACCTCGTCCGCGCCCACCACGCTGTGGATGGCGATCATCCCCGCGTGCGCCAGGGGGATGATGGACGGCGACTCCAGGCCGGGCAGAAGATCCTCCAGCTCCCGGAGCCGGTCGGCTGGCGCGTTCATCATGAGGTACTTCCGGCCCCTGGCGGCGATGACGGAGCCCAGCATCGTGACGATGCCGTCAAGCTCGTCGGGGTGGGCGAGCCGTGCCGGTTCGCTGGTCAGCAGGACGGCCTCGCTCGTGAGGATGTCGCCGATCGCTCGGAGCCCGTTGCCGGCCAGCGTGGAGCCGGTGGAGACGAGATCCACGATTGCGTCAGCGAGACCGAGCCTCGGGGCGACCTCAACGGCACCGGACAGGGTGATCACATCGACGGGGATCTCCTGCGCCGCGAAGAACGACCGGGCGATGCGGGCATGCGACGTGGCGATCCGCGCGCCGCGCAGGTCCGCGAACGACTCGAACGGGGAGTCCGACGGAACCGCCGCAACGAGTCGGCACCGCCCGAAGCCGAGCTCGCGCAGGACGTGGAGCTCGATGCCGCTGTCCGCGAGGATGTCACCGCCGGTGATGCCGGCCTCCGCGACGCCGTCGTTGACGAACTCGATCACGTCGCCCGTCCGGACGAAGAGGATGTCGATCGGGTGGTTCTGGACGCGCGAGACCAGGCTGCGCTCGGTCGTCTCGAAGACCAGGCCGGCGTCGTGCAGGAGCGCGAGGGTGGACTCCATCAACCGGCCCTTGTTGGGCACCGCGAGTCGCAGGCGATCCCTCATGCCTCGAAGCCCAGCGGATACGGCGTGGTTCCATCCCCGCCCTTGAACCGGTCCAGCATCGCGCGGTAGCCGCCCTCGCCATGGTTCAGCCACGAGGCGATCCGCGTGATCGTCGCAGTGGAGGCGCCCGTTCGCCTGGAGATCTCCGCGTAGTGCATGCCCGCGTCCAGCATCCTGACCACCGCCCATCGCTGGGCCATGTCGTGGAGCTCGCCCAGGGTGCACAGGTCGCGCAGGAAGGTCTCGGCCGCCTCGCGCGTGTCGAGCCGAAGGACGGCCTCCACCAGGGCATCCGTCTCCGGCGTCCGCCAGTCATGCGCCACGATTCCTGCCTATCCTCCACTGGTGACGGTTGTCGTCAGCGTCCCGGTGATTCGCCGGTTGCGTGTGATGACATGCTACCGTAGTAGCGTACTAATACACCAGCAGGGACGAGACAGGCGTGTCGGACTTCGAGCTGCTTCCGGCCATCGACCTCCGCGGCGGTCGTGTGGTACGGCTGCGCCAGGGAGACTTCGAGCAGGAGACCACCTACGACGACGATCCCGTCGCCATCGCCCGGACCTTCGCGGACGCGGGAGCGGAGTGGCTCCACGTGGTGGATCTTGACGGCGCACGGAGGGGAGAGGCGGTCCAGCTGGAGATGGCGGCGGACATCGTCGCCGAGGTCCACGGGCGGACCCGGGTGGAGCTCGGGGGTGGCCTGCGGACTCCGGAGGCCGTGGCCGGAGCCCTCGGCACCGGTGCCGCCAGGGTTGCACTCGGGACGGCCGCGCTCCGCGACCCGGGCTTCGTTCTGAGCCTCGTCAACCGGTATGGCGCCGGGAGGATCGTGGCCTCCATCGACGTCCGGGATGGCCTGGCTCTCGGTGAGGGCTGGCGCGACGGAGCCGCCGGCCTCCCGGTCGCCGACGCCATCCGGATGCTGGCCTCTGCGGGGATCTCCACCTTCGAGGTGACGGCCATCGACCGCGACGGACTCCTCGGCGGTCCCGACCTCACCCTTCTTCGCGCCCTCGTGGACCTGGGCGTCGGCAGGATCGTCGCCAGCGGCGGCATCTCGTCCTTCAACGACGTGATCGCGACCCGTGGCGTTGGCTGCGGTGGCGCCATCGTGGGGCGTGCGCTGTACGAGGGCCGGATCGACCTGGCGTACCTCGTCGCGGCGATGCGCGACCTGGACAACGACTGACGGCTCCGACCCTCCGGCGGGCCCTGGCCTGGCCTCAGTAGGTGAGGTCGACGGACTCGCCGTCCCAGGTCCCCCAGACCCGCCACTCGTCGCCGACCGGGGCGACGAGCACGCGCCCGCGGTCCGAGACCAGCGACATGTCGAGGTTCCATCTCCACATGTCCACGTGGCCCGACCCGTCGAAGGCCCCTCCCTCCGCCCAGGCGCACGCGGCCAGCCGGATCGAGGACCGTCCGTCCTCGTCGATCGGCTCAAGCGTGATCGTCCCGCCCCGGTCGCATGCCAGAACGAGCCGGTCCCCGCCGTCCCAGGCCGTCACCTCCGGTGCCGAGAAGAGGTTCCATCCCAGGCCGTCCACCGCATCATCCACGGTCCGGATGGGAGAGGGCGCGAGGGGTGCGAAGGAGTCGAAGACGTCGTCCTCGCACCGCACATCTGCTGACGGCAGTGACCCGGATAGCAGGAATGCACGCATGTGCTCATCCGGGCAGGCCTCACCGGTGCTCCCGTGCGCGCCGCCGATCGTCTCCACCATTCGCGCCCCCTTGATACGTCCGGCGATGGCGCGCGCCTCGGAGATCGGCGTGATGGGATCGTCGGTTGCCGCGAGGATCAGCGTGGGGACCCCCACGGGATCCGCCGGGACCGTCCAGGAGGCCGGCTGGCCCGGCCAGAAGACGCACGGCGCGATGGCGAGCGCGATCTCACGGGCCTGCGGATCGCGGAGCGCCGCGGCGTCCACCACGGCTTCGAAGGCCGCGAAGTCGTCGGCGATGGGCGAGGGCGAGGCACGGACGTCGGCGCACCACGTGGCGAAATAGGCGAAGTCTGCAGCCCGATCCGATCCGCCAACGTAGTCCACCAGGTGGACCATCGGGACGTCGTTGCCATGGTCGGATGCCGCCAGCGCCCGCAGCCACTGCATCCGCGTGGTCATGTCGTACTGTGCCGTGAAGCTCGCGGCCGAGAGGTCCGCGGCCGTGAGGGTCCGTCGCCCGGTTCCGCCATCGGCATCCGGAACCTCGACGACGATGCCCCCCGCACCTGCCCGCTCCAGGAGATGCCGGAAGGCGGTGTTGGGGCTGGGAAGGTCGTGCGAGCAGTCCGAGTCCGTCCCGCACGCGGCCAGGGACGCGTCTCGTGTGGTCTCGAACCCTCGGGCCGCGGTCACCCACATGCTCGCCGCCTGCAGCGATCGGTCGATCGGCGAGTCCAGCACGAGGGCGGACACGCGGTCCGGGTGCGAGGCGGCGTAGATCTGCGCCGTGACCGTCCCGTACGAGACGCCGTAGACCGCGATCCGGTCCACGCCCAGGGCGATCCTGATGGCCTCCACGTCCTCCGCGGTCTGGACGCTCGCGTACCGCGGCAGGTCGGCGACATCGAGGCCA
>CAIYZX010000618.1 GCA_903930745.1 uncultured Chloroflexota bacterium
GCTCCGTCGATCAGGTCGGACAGGCCCTTGCCGGCCGGCATGATGGGGAAGACGTTCTGCTCCTCCATGGTCTCGAACCAGATCAGCGCGGGACCGTCCACGGCCTGGGCCCTGCGGATCGCGTCATCGACGCCGTCCGTGGTGGTGACCTTGAAGGCGGGGACGCCGTAGGCATCGGCCAGCTTCACGAAGTCCGGCCCGGGCAGGTGGCTGGAGTGGTAGTTGCCCCCGTAGAAGAGCTCCTGCCACTGGCGGATCATGCCCAGCTTGTGGTTGTCCAGGATGGCGATCTTGACCGGGATCCGGTCCGCCACGAGCGTCATGAGCTCCTGGCTTGTCATCTGGAAGCCGCCGTCGCCGCAGACCGCCCACGTCTCGTTGCGCGGATTGCCCAGGGCTGCGCCCATGGCCGCCGGGACGGCGTACCCCATGGTGCCGAGGCCACCGGAGCTGATGTGGCTGTGCGGGCGCTTGAAGCCCGTGTACCGGGCGAGCCACATCTGGTTCTGGCCCACGTCCGCCACGTAGGTGGCCTCGTGGTCCGTCAGCTCGCCGATGCGGCTGCAGATGTAGTCCGCGGTGAGCTGGCCGGTCTGCCAGCCGCCGGAGCCGTGCCAGCTGCTGCCCTCGGACTCCTCGCGCCACTCCGCCAGCTGGGCGAAGTAGTCCCTGCGGGCCTCCGGATCCACCTTGGCGGTGAACCTGGTCAGGCCCTGGAGGACGTTCTTCGCGTCGCCCACGATGGGGACCTCGACCGCGACGTTCTTGCCGATCTCCGCGGGGTCGATGTCCGCGTGGATGATCCGGGCGTACGGCGCGTAGGTCTTGACGCTTCCCGTGACGCGGTCGTCGAAGCGCATGCCGATGGCGATGAGCAGGTCCGCGCTCTGGATCGCACGGTTGACGTGCTTCCAGCCGTGCATGCCCATGTAGCCGTAGGCCAGCGGGTGGTGCTCGTCCATGAGGCCGATGCCCAGGAGCGACCATGCCACCGGGATCTGCACCTTCTCGGCGAAGGCCTTGAGCTCGTCCCACGCCTCGGCGATGAGGACGCCGTGACCGGCCAGGATCAGCGGACGCCTGGCGTTCGCGATCTCCCTGGCCGCGGTCTTGAGCTGCTTGGGGTGGCCCTCGGTGGTGGGGCGGAAGCCCGGGAGGCCGGCGATGACGTCGTCGAGGGAGGGGTGCTCGGCGCGGGTCTCGGCCTGGAGGGCGTCCTTGGTGATGTCCACGTGGACCGGACCGGGCCGGCCGTGGGACGCGAGATAGAAGGCCTCGGCGATGACGCGCGGGATGTCATCGGCGTTGCGGACCAGGTAGTTGTGCTTGGTCATCGGCAGGGTGATGCCGGTGATGTCGATCTCCTGGAAGGCGTCCTTGCCGATGAGCGCGCCCGGGACGTTGCCCGTGATCGCGACCATGGGGACGCTGTCCAGCTGCGCCGTGGCGATGCCGGTGACGAGGTTGGTGGCACCGGGACCGCTGGTGCCCATGCAGACCCCGACCTTGCCGCTCGCCCGCGCATAGCCGTCCGCCGCGTGGGCGCCACCCTGCTCGTGGCGGACGAGGATGTGCCGGACCTGGGGGTAGTCGCCCAGGATGTCGTAGATGGGCAGGATCACGCCGCCCGGGTAGCTGAACAGGGTGTCCGCGCCCTGGAGGATGAGGGCCTCCATGAGCGCGTCGGCGCCGATCCGCGTGCGCTTCCGGCCGCGCATGTCATGAAGCATCTCGCGCCGAGCCTGCTCGATGGCCGCCGCCTGTTCCGTGCCGTCACCCGGCACGTGGCTGCGACGCTGCGGCGCCTCGGCCGTACTGGCCGGCGGCTCGCCCTTCGTCATGGTCATCGCTGGTTCCTGGTCCCTCTCTCCGGCGGTCCCGCGACCTCCGGACATACAAAGACCCTCGCCACCCGGCGAGGGTCCCTTTGGATCTTGGTGGTGGTGGCCTCAGTGGCCGCCTGTCCTCCGCGTTCCGCCGTTCTCCCGCCGGGAGCCGGTAATGAGGAGGCCCGTAAGGCTCTCAAGGCCGGCAAGGAGCGAGCGAAGAAGGGCGAGGAGGGATACACCGCGGGAGTCAAGGCTGGACAGGGGCACGGACACGCGGCGGCCATCCGTCGTGACGACGACGGCGACCCGGTCCTTGCCGCTGAAGAAGCCCACGCTTGGAAACTCCCGTTGGCCCGTTCTCTGACGGGTCC
>CAIYZX010000619.1 GCA_903930745.1 uncultured Chloroflexota bacterium
GTCCACCGGCAGCTCGTGCTCCACGGGGACGAACGGCGCGCGGTTGCCCGGCACCGGGTCCGCCCAGAGGCGGCTGTGCAGGAACGGCTCGCCCGGGTGCGACTCGTCGTAGCAGGGCCACTGGATGCCGTCCAGCTCTTCGAGGCGCTTGTAGCTCATGCCGCGGTGCGCGGGCGAGAGCTTGCGCATCTCCTCCCACACGGCCTCGGCGTTCGCCTCACCCCAGTCCCAGCCAAGCCGGCGGGCGATCTCGAAGATGATCCAGAGGTCGTCGCGGGCCTCGCCCGGCGGATCGATCGCCTTGCGGACGCGCTGGACGCGCCGCTCGGAGTTCGTCACCGTGCCATCGGTCTCGGCCCACGCCGCAGCCGCCGGGAGGACGACGTCCGCCAGCTCCGCGGTGGCGGTCAGGAAGTTGTCCTGGACCACCATGAACTCGAGGCCCTTGAGCAGGCGCGTGGTCCGCTCCATGTCCGCCTCTGACTGGACCGGGTTCTCGCCGATGCAGTACAGCGCGCGCAGGTCACCCCGCTCCATCGCGTCGTACATGGCGGTGAGGTTCCAGCCGCGCTTCGGCGGGACCGTGATGCCCCACGCCTCGTCAAACGGGGCGCGCAGGGCGTCGTTCTCCACGTGCTGGAAGCCCGGGAGGCGGTCCGGCAGGGCGCCCGCGTCGCCGCCACCCTGGACGTTGTTCTGGCCGCGCAGCGGGTTGAGGCCGGAGCCCCACTTGCCCACGTGCCCGGTCAGCAGCGCCAGGTTGATCAGCGAGAGGACGTTGTCCACCGCGTTGTGATGCTCGGTGATGCCAAGCGTCCAGCAGATCATGGCGGTCTTGGCGTTGGCGAGGGCATGCGCCGTCTCGCGGATCGCCTCGGCCGGCACGCCGGTCTCACGCTCGGCCCGCTCCAGGGTCCAGGGCTCCACGGAGGCCTTGTAGGCCTCGAAGTCACTGGTGGCGCGGCCGATGAACTCGTCGTGGGCCAGGCCCGCGGCGATGATCTCCCGACCCATGGCATTGGCAAGGGCGATGTCGGTCCCGACGTCCAGGCCCAGCCAGAGGTCCGCCCACTCAGCAGACGAGGTCCGCCGCGGGTCAACCGCGATCAGCCGCGCGCCGTTGTGGACGCCCTTGAGGATGTGGTGGAAGTAGATCGGATGCGTCTCCCGGGCGTTCGAGCCCCACAGGAGGATCAGCTCCGTCTCTTCGATCTCCTTGTAGGAGCTCGTGCAACCGCCTGCACCAAACACGGTCGCCAGACCGGCGACAGAGGGTGCGTGTCAGGTCCTGTTACAGCTGTCGATGTTGTTGCTGCCCAGGACCTGGCGGGAGAGCTTCTGCGCCGCGAAGTTCACCTCGTTGGTGGAACGGCTGCAGCTGAACACCCCGAAGGTTCGGGGACCGTGCGTCTCACCGGCCAGCTTGAGCCCGGCAACGACCCGGTCCAGCGCCTCGTCCCAGGTGGCTGGGCGGAGAGGAGCGCCGGAACCGCGTGCGCCATCACGGACGAGCGGCGTGGTAAGACGGACGTACTCCTTCGGCACGGTGGTACCTCTGTAGAGAATGGGTCCGACACGCGGAGTGTAAGCGGCTGGGGCAATCAGGCGAAGGACGTAGGTCCGGGTGGCCCGGGTCCCGTGGCCCCTTCGGTCGGGCGGTTTCGCCCGCGGGCGGCGGCGGGTAGGCTGCGCTCCTGATGACGATGCCTGACGGTCCTGGCGGAGACGCTGCGCGGGCGGCCGATGTGGCCGATGACGGCGAGCCGGGCACTCCCGGCGCTGGCGGCGCTGGCGGCGCTGGCGGTGTGCGGGCGGCCGATGCCGGTGTGCGGGCGGCCGATGCCGGTGTGCGGGCGGCCGATGCCGGTGTGCGGGCGGCCGATGCCGGTGTGCGGGCGGCCGATGCCGGTGTGCACATCCCACTCCCCTGCCCACTGGACCTGCGGATGACCCTGGGCCTGCACCAGCGTGGCGCGGGTGACCCGGCGATGCGGTTCGAGGTCTCCGGCTCGTGCTGGCGGGCGACGAGGACGCCGGAGGGGCTCGGGACGGAGCTGCTGGAGATCGTGCGACCGTTCGAAGCCGATGCCGATGCCGCGGGCGGCGGATCGGGTGCGGGTGCGGGCATCCCGGGCGCGGGTGCGGGCATCCTTGGCGCGGGCGTCCCGGGCGAGCTGCGGGTCCGGGCGTGGGGGCCGGGGGCTGCATGGCTCGTGGCCACGGCGCCGGCGCTGGTGGGCCTCGATGATGCGCCAGAACGCCTCGTGCCTGCCCACCCCGTGGTGGCGGAGGCGGCGCGGCGGATGCGCGGGCTGCGCATCGGGCGGACGGGCGCGGTTGCGGAGGCGCTGATCCCGGCCATCCTGGAGCAGAAGATCACCGGCGAGGAGGCGCGGCACGTGTACCGCGGGATCATCCGCCGGTGGGGCGAGGACGCGCCGGGCGGGTTCGGGCTCCGGGTCCTCCCCGCGCCCGCGGTGCTGGCCGCCGTCCCGTACCACGAGCTCCACCCCATCGGGCTGGAGCGGCGGCGCTCGGAGCTGCTGGCCGCGGTCTGCCACGAGGCGCCGCGGCTGGAGCGGATGGGCGTGGCCGCTGCCGGCCCTTCGGCGGACCCGGAGGCGCGGGCCCGCTTCTACGCGGCGCTGCGGTCGTTCCGCGGCATCGGCCCGTGGACCGCGGCGGAGGTGGGGATGCGGGCGCTGGGTGACCCGGACGCAGTCTCGGTGGGTGACTTCCACATCCCGTCGATCGTCTCCTGGGCGCTGGCCGGCGAGCCACGCGGCACGGATGAGCGCCTGCTGGAGCTGCTCGCCCCGTACGCCGGCCAGCGGGGTCGCGTCGTCCGCCTCCTCGAGCGCACCGGCGTGGAGCCGCCGAAGCGCGGGCCGCGGATGTCCACCCGCCGCATCGGCCACCTGTAGGTCCGTCGGCCAGAGCGCCGGTCCGCCCGCTCTCCCCGGCTATTCACCACCGAATGGGCAGACCAATCGACCTGCCGAACTGCGCCCCCGGCGTGCACCTTCGCCATCCAGGTCTGCGGGTCGCGGGCCATGGCTATTCACCGGTGAATGGCGAGGCGGGCAGGGGCCGCCGGAGCGCAGGTCCGCGGATGTCCACCCGCCGCATCGGCCACCTGTAGGAGCAGGTCCCGGTCTCAGGGGAGGACCCCGAGGTGCGCTGACAGGACCGCGCCCACGCACATCCTCACAGCGCCACACAGGACGCCCCTGCCCGGGCACCCGTCCGGGGACCGGGTTCGGCCGCACCCTGAACCCGCGCGTGGGGTCATGTCAGGACGCGGTACCTGTGCCGCCGGCCTCGGGGTGGAGCCGGACGCGCGGTGCCGCCTGGCACCGTTCCGTGGAACCGGTACCGGCATGGGCCACCCGTGTAATCGGTCACACCCGGTGCCGAAAGGCACCACACGGACAGGACCCGCCCAACGTGCCACCTCACAGAACCTACCAGTACCCCGGTCCCAGCAGGCTCCCGCGCAGGGCAAGAGCACCACGTCCACGCGCCCGCCCGGGTACTACCCGGCGATAGGACCGAAGAACCATCCCCAGGGGCGCCATCCCACCACGCCGGGGGCGGCAGCGCCGCCGGCGGGGGTCAAGCTCAGCCGGCGGGGGTCTCCTCGCGCATGCCCCAGGGCGACCCGTACTCCACGAGCTTGTCCAGGAACGGCTTGGGCGCGAAGGCCTCAGGGCCAAGGACGCCCGCGCCGGACCACGTGCCCGCGGCCAGGAGCTCCAGCGCCGCCACCGGGTTGATCGCGGTCTGCCAGACGACGGCCTGCGCGCCGTATTCGGCCCAGGTCCAGTCGCTGTCCACCACGTGGTAGAGGTAGACCTGCCGGGGCTTGCCGTCCTTGCCCGTGCCGGTGACCCAGAGGCCCGCGCACGTCTGGCCGTGCATCCGGTCACCCAGGCCCGCCGGATCCGGGAGGCACGCCGCCACCACGTCACGCGGCGAGACGGAGACGCCCTTCACGCTCACGGGCGCGGTCTTGTCCAGGCCCAGCGTGTGCAGGACCTTGAGCACGTTGATGAACTCGTTGCCCAGGCCGTACTTGAAGGTGGCGCGCTTGACCTTCACCCAGCGCGGGATGAGCAGGACCTCCTCGTGCTCCACCTGGACGCACTCCACGGGGCCGATGCCACCCGGGAAGTCGAAGACCTCCGGCTCGCTGAACGGCGGGAGCGTGAACCAGCCGCGGTCCGCCTCCCAGATGATGGGCGGGTTGAGGCACTCCTCGATCGTCGTCCAGATGGAGAAGCCGGGCGCGAAGTCATACCCGTCCACCACCAGGTTGGCGCCGTCACGGACGCCGGCCTCGTCGATCTCGCTGAACAGCTCGTCGGCGGCGTAGCGCGCGAAGACATCGGACAGGCCGGGCTCCACGCCCATGCCCACGAACGCCAGGCGGCCCGCGGCCTCCCAGGCGGCGGCCTTCGCGAACTGCTCGTCGCCAAGCTTCAGCCCCGGCAGCTCGTACGGCCTGTCCGGGTGCGGTGTGGAGAGCGACATCGCCATGTCCATGTAGTCCACGCCGGCCTCAAGGCAGGCGTCGAAGATGGGCATCACGAAGCGCGGGTCCACCGCGTTGAGGACGTGGGTGATCCGCTCGTTGCGGATGAGCGCAACCATGGAAGCGATGGACGACGCGTCCACCGAGGCACCGGAGAAGCGCGGGTCACCGGCCACCTGGACCAGGGCGTGCTCCACGCGGCGCGGGTCGTAGTCCGCGACCACCATGTGCTGAAAGAAGGACCGGCGGGCGGCGATGCCCACGACGGCGGAACCGACGCCCCCGGCGCCGATGACGAGGATGCGCATGACGAACTGCACCTCTGGATGGGGCCGCCGGGGCACGACCGCCGGCCCGATGGAGTCACAAGGGGGCCCGAGCGCCCCGGTGCCATCCATGATGTCAGCCCGGCGGATCCGGCGTTGCGCCGTTGCGCCAGTGGGGCATGGCGAACCGGGGAGGGCTGGGCAGGCGGGAGTCTACGGGACCGCCTCCCCCGGGCCGCCGGGAGCCGGCACCGGAGCCGGGAGCCGGCGCTGTGTCCGGCCGCATCCGGAAGAACGCCGGCGCCCGGAGCCACCAGGCGCCCATCAGCACCAGGCCGAGGACCGCGGAGATCACCGTGATCGCCAGGGGGACCGCGAGGCCCAGCCAGGTCACGCCGGAGTACGAATTGGCCGGATCCGCCATGTCGGCGATGGAACGGCCGAAGGCCCACGCGAGGGCCAGGCCACCCAGGAGCGGCACGAGGCCCATGCCCACGAAGTTGCGCACGCTCAGGAGGAGCTGGTGCCGGTAGAAGATCGCCGAGGCGAAGCCCGTCAGGCCGTAGTAGAAGGCGATCATCAGGCCAAGAGCGGCCAGCGCATCCCAGTAGATGTTCTCGCTGATCAGCTTGAGGGCCACGTAGAAGACGGCTGACAGGATCCCCATCCAGATCGTGGCGTGCGTGGGCGTCTGGTAGCGCGGATGGACCTCCGCCCACATCGCCGGCAGCGCCCCGCGCGCACCCATCGAGAGCGCGGTTCGTGCGGTGGGCAGGATGGTGCTCTGGGCGGACGCTGCAGCGGACGTGAGGACGGCCAGCACCAGCAGCAGATCCAGCGGGGAGCCCAGCACCTCCGTGCCCATGATGGCGAAGATGTCGCTGTCGCCGGCCGCTGCGAGGCGGTCCACGCCGGCCCACGCCTGGGCGGCCACGGTCACGAGGATGAA
>CAIYZX010000620.1 GCA_903930745.1 uncultured Chloroflexota bacterium
ACGCAGAAGCGGCGGCGGACGCCATGAGCCTCGTCATCCTCGTCTCGGTCGCCGCAATGGGAGCCCTCGTCTCCGGGCTGGCCATGGGCCGTGACCGGCGGATCGCCCGCGCCGGCGCCAGCGCCGGTGTCATGGCGCTCCTCGTGGTGACCTCCCTCGTCTTCGCCCTGGATCCCGCCGAGTCGTCCGCCGCCTCGCTGGCCGCCCCCGGACACATCTTCGACGGCATGCTCGCGGCATCCGGGTTCCTCCGGCTCGTCATCGGCCTCTGGGCGCTCTCGTCCATCATCACCGTCTGCGCTGCGGCCCTCCTGCACGGACTTGCCGGGCTGCGCACGCTGCTGCCGGCCACCCTTGCCGCGCTCGCTGCAGGCTCCATCAGCCTGGGGGCCACGAACCTGGGGCTGGCGGTCGCCGCAGCGGCGGCCTGCGGTCTCGCGGCGCTGCTGGTGCTGACCGCGGCCGAGGGGCCCGCCGTGGTGATGGCCGCCGCACGGGAAGTCCGGATGGTCCTCCTCGGCGGGGCGGTGCTGGGCGGGATCCTGGCGCTGCTGCCTGTCTCCGCCCGCCTCGTGGAGCTTGGCCTGGGCGACGGCGCGGCCACGGACGCCACCGGCCTCACCGGACCCGCGATCGGCCCGGCGGCCGGCCCGGTGGTGGGTCTGCTCCTGCTCGCCGGCGGGATGGTCGTCGCCATGCGCTTCGGCATGCCCCCGTTCCATCTCCGCATCTCCCGGATCACGGACCTCGTCCCGCCGATCACCCTGCCGCTTGTGCTCGCCTGGATCCCGGTTCCGCTCGCCGCGGTGGGCATGGCGATCGTGGACACCCTCGTCGCTCCGCTCGCGCTCCCGCTGGACGGTGAGCGCATGCTGATCATCGGCTTCGCCATCGCCACCATGGCGGGCGCCGCGCTGGCCGCTTACGCCCAGGACGACATCCGCCACGGCGTTGGCTACCTCGTGATCGCGGATGCGGGCGTCCTCGCCGTCGCCGTCGCGGCGCTGGACCCCGTGGCCTGGGGCCCCGCCCGGACGTGGATCGTGACCATGGCCGCCACCAAGTCCGCCCTCGCGGCATGGGCGGCCGTCACCGAGGACCGCTTCGACACCCGGTCCATGCCGGACCTCCGGGGCTGGATGCGCAAGGCGCCCATCCTCGCCGCCGGTCTCGTGCTCACGGCTCTCGCCACCTTCGGGCTCCCCGGCTGGGCGGCGTTCACGGCGCGGAGCGAGATCGGCGCCGCCCTTGGCACGGGCCCGCTGCCCGTGCTGATGATCGGCGCGGGCCTGCTCTCGCTGCCGGTCTACCTGCGGCTGATCATCATCGGGGTGCGCCGGCCCACGAGCCGGGTGGACGGTGCCGCACCCGAGCGACTGCCGCGAGCACCCCGCTGGGCCAGGCAGGAGCTCCTCTCGGTGGAGGCGGACGACTCCAGGCAGGAGAACCCGCTGGCCCGGCCCGGCAGCCCATCCGGGGAGTCCGGGGTCGCGACCGAGGTGGCCGCGCTCGGCAGCATGGGTGGCGCCGCAGGAGCCGCACGCGCGGCCGCCCTCCGGGCTGCCACAGCTGCCCGCCTGCTCGCCCACCGGGCCAGGGTGTCAGGTGCCCGCGCTGCCGCGCTGCTCGAGCGCATCCGCGTCGTCGTCCAGCGCGACCGGGCGGAGCTGCTCTCCGTGGCGGTGGTGGCCCTTGCCGTCCTGGCGCTTCTCACGTCGTGGGGCGCCCTGGACATCTCGCGCACGGCCACGGAGCCCGCGCCGATCGTCTCTGCGGCCTCCGGCGACTGAGACCCGGCCCGGCGCACGACCGCCTGAACGGATGAGCGCCGGGGTGACCCTGGGGCCACACCCGGCGCTCATCGTGCGTGTGCTGCTCGCGACCGTCAGGCGGCCGCGTCGGATCAGTCCTCGGGGGCGAGGACCCAGCGGTCGATCTCGCGGCTGTAGTCCAGCAGCTCCTCCGGCCTGAACCAGAGGGCGAGCTCGGCGGCGGCGTTCTCCGGGGAGTCGGACGCGTGGACCAGGTTCTGGGCGGTCTCCACGGCGAAGTCACCGCGGATGGAGCCCGGGGCCGCCTCGTGCGGGCGGGTGGCGCCGTTCATCGCGCGGACGATCGCGATGGCGTTGGGGCCTTCGAGGCACGCGGCCACGAGCGGGGATGACGTGATGAAGTCCACGAGGCCCTTGAAGAAGGGGCGCTCGCGGTGGACCGCGTAGTGCTCCTCGGCCAGGGCGCGATCCGCGTGGATCAGCTTGAGGCCCACGATCTTGAGGCCACGCTCCTCGAAGCGGGAGATGACGCGGCCCACGAGCTGGCGCTGGACGCCATCGGGCTTCACGAGGAGAAGGGTGCGCTGGAGCTCTGCCATCTGGTGCTGACGCCTCTGGTGCTGGTGCGGCCGGCGACGGGCGCCGATGACCGCGGGTCTGCGATGTGCGGGGTGCGCCGCCCGGAGCTGCGAGCCCGGGTGGGGCTCGTGGGCGCGCCGGCGGGCGCGGGGAGCACAGGGTAGCGCGGGTGGCGGCCCGGCCGCGAGGGCCGGCGAATGCAGGCGGCGCGGCGACGCCGGGCGGCGTGACCGCCGGCCCGTGGATCAGCCCTCGTGGCCGTGCCGGCGGATGCTGTGGAAGGCCTCGAGCGCCTCGCCCTCGCGACCGAGGATGCGCAGCGC
>CAIYZX010000621.1 GCA_903930745.1 uncultured Chloroflexota bacterium
GACAGGCTGTCCCGGGTGAGCTCCAGCGCCGATGCACCGTTGGGAGCCTGGAGCACGTGGTAGCCGCGCCGCTCCAGCATTCTCGCGATGAGCGAGCGGACAGACTCCTCGTCCTCAACCAGCAGCACGGTTCCGTGGCCCGGGATCATCCGGTCGGCTCCGGGCGGCCCGGCCACGCCGGGGGCCATGTCACCGGCCACGGCCGGCAGCAGGATGGTGAAGACGCTCCCCTTGCCCTGCTGGGAGGTGGCCGTGATGGTGCCGCCGGACTGGGTGATGATCCCGTACGTGGTGGCAAGACCCAGGCCCGTCCCCTCGCCAAACGGCTTGGTCGTGAAGAAGGGCTCGAACACGTTCCGCAGGACCTCATCGGACATTCCCACGCCCGTGTCCGTGACCCGGATCATCGCGAGGACCGCTCCCGGCTCCAGGCGCTCGAACCCCTCCTGGCCTGCGGCAGGCACGGACGCGGTCTCCAGGACGAGCGAGCCGCCGCGTGGCATCGCATCGCGCGCGTTGATGGCGAGGTTCACCAGCACCTGGTCCATCTGGGACCTGTCAACCCGCACGTGCCCAGCGGACGGCTCCAGTCGGGTCACGAGCGCCACCTGCTCGCCCAGGAGGCGGCCCAGCAGCGGCTCCAGGTCGCGCACGATCCCGTTGAGCTCCTCAACGCCTGGATCCAGCACCGTCTTCCGGGCAAAGCCCAGCAGCTGCCGCGTGAGCTGCGCTGCCCGCCCCGCCGCCATGAGCACCTGGTCCATGTCCTTCAGCGCCGCCGACTCCGCGGGAAGCGTTGTGCGCACGGCATCGCCGTATCCCATGATGGCCGTGAGCAGGTTGTTGAAGTCGTGGGCGATCCCGCCGGCAAGACGACCGATGGAGTCCATCTTGGCGGCCTGCAGGAGCTCCGCGTCAATGCGAAGACGATCCGTGATGTCCGTGATCGTGGCGTAGATCTCCAGGCCCGTGGGCATCTCCACCGGGCTCAGCGCGACGTCCGCAGGGAACGATGTCCCATCCTTGCGGAGACCCGCGACGTGGCGGCCACTGCCCGAGGACCGGATGCTGGGAGTGCGGACGAAGTCAGAGCGGAGGGAAGCGTGCCCCGGGGCCAGCGCGGTGGGGATGAGCACCTCCACCGGGCGTCCGATCAGCTCGTCTGGCATGTAGCCGAACGTGTCTGCCGCCGCACGGTTGACGAACGTGATTATGCCGTCCAGCGAGACGCCTACGATCCCGTCCGAGGTCTGCTCCAGCACGCTCGAGACGCGCCTCGCTGCGAGACGGAGCTCCGCCTCGTACCGCATCCGCTCCGTCACGTCGCTGAGCGAGGAGACCACCGCGTACGGCGCCTCGTCCGGCGTCCGGCGCAGGGGAATGCTGTCCACCTCGAGCCACACGGGCTCCTCCACCGCCGCTGCACCGGCATCGTCCGTGCCATGCTGCGGCGCCGGCATCACGCCGATGACGGTCTGCAGGACAGGCCGTCCAGACCTGAAGGCGCGTATCCCCGGGTGCTCCTCGGCAGGCAGGGGTGCTCCATCCTTGCGGAGGAGGCGGACGGTTGGATCGTGCGTGAAGCGGCCGTCCAGCCCCTGGGCGGTCTTGGCCAGCAGCCGCTCCGCTGCCGGGTTGGTCCAGATCACGCGTCCATCCGGTGCCTGGACCAGCACGCCCTCGCGCAACGCGCCCACCACCGCATCGAAGCGCGTGGTGCTCTCTGCGAGCGCGGACTCCGCGGCCCGCTCCGCCGACAGATCCTGGTAGAGGCCGATCACACCATACGGCTCGTGGTCCCCATACCTGGTGGCGAAGACCCGGACCGGGACCAGGCGACCGCTCTTGTGCACCCGGACAAGCTCGCGACCATTGACCCGCTGCCCGGAGGCCACGGCCGCCGCCCAGTGCACGGTTGGCTCGTCGTCAGGCGGGAGCAGCGGCGTCGGGCGCCCCAGCACCTCCGCAGCCGTCCACCCGAACACCTCTGTGGCCGCCTCGTTCCAGAAGGAGATGGTGTCATCCGGGTTGAACACCACGGTTGGGAGCGGCGAGGCCTCCA
>CAIYZX010000622.1 GCA_903930745.1 uncultured Chloroflexota bacterium
GAGGCCGGCTGCCGCGTGATCCCCAAGCCCGCCCACGGCTCCGACCGCATCGATCTCGTCGTGGAGGCCATCCGCCCATGAGCGCCGTACCCGCCCAACAGCCCGTCCCGCAGCCTGCACAGGGGGCGGGACGATGATCGGCGGCCGACGGCCCATCAGCGGCCGCAAGATGGGCGACCGGCGCGTCCGCGTGGAGCGCCCGCACGCCGCCTACTTCCGCTACACGGGCCCCAACCAGCTGGTGGCGAAGCCCGCCGCGTCCGCCCCTCGGTCAGACCTGGAGCGCTACCTGCTCCGCGTCAAGGCCTGGATGATCGGCCGGCCCCTGGCATCCGAGGAGGAGATCGGCGAGCGCCTCTCCAAGCGGCTGGCGCTCCCCATCTTCAGCTCCGACGCGATCTCATCGTCCGCCTACGCGACCGAGGAGATCCTGCGTGTTCTCGTCCTCGCTGGGGCCGGCGCGCTGATGGTCTCCATCAACGTGGCGATCGCCATCTCCGTGTTGCTCGCCGTGGTGGCCATCTCGTACCGCCAGGTCTGCAACGCGTTTCCAACGGGCGGCGGTGCCTATGCCGTGGCGCGCCAGGAGCTGACGCCGATCCTGGGGCTCGTCGCGGCCGCGGCGCTGCTGATCGACTATGTCATGACCGTTGCCGTGTCCACCTCGTCGGCCATGGACCAGCTGATCTCGATCGTGCCCGGGTTGGACTTCATCCGGATCGAGGTCGCCGTGCTGGTCATCATGGCGATCACGGTGGCGAACCTGCGCGGCCTCCGCGAGTCCGGCAACATCTTCGCCGTCCCCACGTACCTGTTCGTCGCCCTGGCGCTGGTCATCGTGGCCTCGGGTCTCCTGCACGTGGCGACGGGCACCGTGACGCCGTTGCCGCACCAGGCGGAGGCGGTTGAGGTCGGCACGCAGGGCATCGGCTGGATCCTGATCCTGCGCGCGTTTGCCAGCGGCTCGGTCGCCCTCACCGGCGTGGAGGCCATCGCGAACGGCGTGCCCGCCTTCAAGCCACCGGAATCCAGGAACGCGGGCAACACCATGCTGGCGATGGCGATCCTGCTGGGCGTCATCTTCATCGGTGTCACGGTCATCTCGCGCGCCTACGACATCGTCCCCAGCCGCGAGCTCTCCGGAGGGCCCACGGTCATCGCGCTCGTGGCAACCACCGCCTTCGGCGCCGGCAGCCCGCTCTACTACCTGTTCCAGGTGGCCACCGCGCTGATCCTGTTCCTGGCCGCGAACACCTCCTTCAACGCCTTCCCGCGTCTCGCCGCGATCCTCGCGGAGGACGGCTACTTCCCGCGCCAGTTCGCGGTGCGCGGCGACCGCCTGGCGTACAGCTGGGGGATCCTGCTGCTGGCAGCGATCGCCGCCGCCCTCTACGTCATCTTCAAGGGCAACACGACCAGCCTCATCCCGCTCTACTCGGTGGGCGTGTTCGTCTGCTTCACCCTCTCGCAGGTGGGCATGGTCCGCCACTGGGTTCGTGGTCGCGACGCGGGCTGGTGGTGGCGCCTCGGGGTCAACGCGTTCGGCGCGTTCCTCACGTTCGTCGTCCTCGTGATCGTGCTCGTGGAGAAGTTCGAGCACGGTGCCTGGGTTGTCGCGGTCCTGATCCCGATGCTGGTGGGGATGATGCTGTTCATCAACCGGCAGTACGCGGCCTCCGCCAGCCAGCTGGCGATCCGCGGCGACTACGTGGTCCCGAAGCCCTCGCGGGAGCAGCGGGCGATCATCCCGGTCCCGGGGCTCAATCGCGCCGTGGTCAGGGCCGTGAACGTTGCCCGCGCCGTGACGGACGATGTCAGCGCCGTCTACATCAGCGAGGACGCCGAGGCGTCCGCGGTGATGCGCAAGCGCTGGGAGCGCCAGGTGCCCGGGGTGCCGCTGGTCATCGTGGAGAGCCCGTACCGCGCGCTGGCCGGCCCGCTGATGGCCTACCTGGACGTCCTTGACCGTGCCTGGCCCCCGGACAAGCCGGAGCCGATCACCTTCGTGGTGGTGCCGGAGTACGTCGCCCGCCACTGGTGGGAGCGCGTCCTCTACAACCAGTCCGCGCACCGCCTCCGGTCCGTGCTGCTGGGACGTCCGCACACCGTGGTGGTCGACGTCCCGTACCGTCGCGACGATCCACGGGAGGATCACCACGGCGACGAGGGCGAGGAGGACCAGGCCGAGGAGGACCAGGCCGCCAGCCGGCTCGGCGCCCGGGCCTGACGGTGGACGCGTCGGACGGCGTGATCCTCCTCACGGGGCTGCCGCTTGCCGGCCTGCTGATCGCGGACGGCGCCCTGGCGAGACACGTCGCCGAGGTTGCCTCAGGGCTCGTGGTGGCGTTGCTGGTGGGTGGACCCGGGCTGGCACGGACGCTCGCGGCCCGTCTCCTCCCGGACGACGACCGGGACCCGGGTGCTGACGAGGACCCTCGCCCGCACGGGTGATCCCGTTCCGGCCATGCCGGTGGACAGGCGCCATCCGGCCCAACCGCCCCCCGCGGGCGTGCCCTTCGCCACCCTTTACGGCGACCAGTGGTACGTCCGACAGGGCACGCCGGTGGGTCAAGATGGTCACCAGCGTCCCCACGGTCTTGTCGCGGCCGATGTGGGGCTCCGTGCACCCGCCCGTCGCGACGCACAGCGAGAGTGGAACGATGGTCGACGAAGGGCTGTATGCCGCGCTGGTGCGGCGAGGGATGACCCGGAGGTCGTTTCTCAAGCTCTCGTCGGCGATGGCCGCCGCCCTGGCTCTGCCGGCCTCGTACGCACCCCGCATCGCGGAGGCGGTCGCGGCCGCGCCGCGCCTGCCCGTGATCTGGCTTCGTGGCCAGACCTGCGGCGGCAACACCGAGGCGCTGCTCCGGGCCGCCGACCCAACGTTCGCGTCGCTCCTGCTGGAGACGCTCTCCCTGGAGTACCACCAGTCCCTCTTCGCCACGGCGGGCGCCACGTCCACCACCGCGATCAGCACGGCCATGGAGCGCTATCCCAACGGCTACGTGCTGGTGGTGGAGGGCTCCGTTCCGCAGGGCGCGGCGGGAGCGTACTGCCTGGTGGGCGGCCGGCCGGTGGCGGACGTGATCCGCGAGGTCGCCGCCGGCGCCACGGCGGTGATCGCGGCAGGCGCCTGTGCGCATGACGGCGGTGTCGCGGGAGCCTCCGGCGGCGTCACGGATGCCAAGGGCATCCGTGACCTCGTGGGCGGCACGGAGTACATCGCCCTGCCGGGCTGTCCGCTCAACGTGGTCAACCTCGCGGCCATGATCGTCCACTACCTCACGCTGCGCGAGTGGCCTGCGCGAGACCAGGTGGGCCGCCCGCTCTCCGCGTACGGCAGCCTGATCCACAACCAGTGCGAGCGCCGCCCCCACTTCGAGTTCGGCGAGTTCGCCCTCTCCTGGGGTGACGAGGGCGCCCAGCGCGGCTGGTGTCTCTACAAGCTGGGCTGCAAGGGCCCGGAGTCCATGGGCAACTGCCCCACGGCCCGCTACGGCCAGAAGACCTCGTGGAACGTCCGCGCCGGGGCCGGGTGCATCGGGTGCGTGACGCCGGACTTCTGGGACGCCATGGGCCCGGCCTACGGACGCCTGCCCAGCCCCATCCCGATCTCGTTCCTGTCAGGGCTGAGCACGGACAACCTGGGCCAGATCGTGGTTGGCGGCATCGCGGGCGTCGCCTCCGCACACGCGGTGGGCATGACGATCCGCTTCAAGCGGCGGGGCTGGATCGCGAGGCGTGAGGCAGCCGCCGCGGCCGCCGCCGCCACCGAGTCCGAAGGCAACGTCGCCACCGCCACCGCCCCGGCGAAGGCCGGCGAGCCCGAGTCCCGGGAGCACGAGGCATGAGCCCCATCGCGATCGATCCGGTCACCCGCGCCGGCGGCCAGCTCCGGGTGGAGCTGGAGGTGAGCGGCGGCGCCGTGGACCACGCCGTCGTCTCCGCCACGATGTTCCGCGGCTTCGAGCACCTGCTCGTGGGCCGTGACCCGCGCGACGCCTGGCAGATGGCCCAGCGGATCTGCGGCACGTGCACGGGCGTCCATGCGCTCGCCTCCGTCCGCGCCGTGGAGAACGCCCTGGGCATCCAGGTCCCCAGGAACGCGCGGATCCTGCGCAACATCCTGGGCGGCACGATGCTGGTCCGGGACCACGTGATGACCTTCTACCAGCGGGCCCTGCCGGACTGGGTGGACTTGCGGTCCGCCGCCACCGCGGATCCCTTCGCCACCGCCACGCTGGCGAAGGCCACGAGCGCCTGGCCCTTCGCCACCCCGGACCACTTCCGCACGGTGCGCGAGCGGCTGGCCGCGATGATCGGCTCCAACCAGCCCGGCCCCTTCGGCGGCGACTGGTGGGGCCACCCGGCCTACCTGCTGTCACCGGAGCAGAACCTCCTGCTCGCGGCGCACATGCTTGACGC
>CAIYZX010000623.1 GCA_903930745.1 uncultured Chloroflexota bacterium
GCCCCGCTTGACCAGGTCCATGGCGACGAGGATGGTGGCGTCCTTCTTGGCCTTGAGGGCCATGGCCGGATGCTCGTCCATCTCGATGACCTGGGACGCCTGGACGGTGCGCACGTTGGACGGCACGTCCGTCATCAGCGGACGGAGGACGGCCTCGTCACCGACAAGGATGACGGTGTCCTCCGGGTGGGCGCGCGCGTACGCGAGCGACCCGGGGACGACCTCGGCCGCACCGTGGTCGCCACCCATGGCGTCAACGGCGACCCGGACGCCTCGGGTTGCAGGGGCCGGCGTGCCGGCCCCCGTGCGCGTGGAACCCTCGCTCGTGGTCACGAGCGCGTTACGCGGACTCCTCGCCCGCGGACGCGCCGCCCACCGACTTCAGCTCGATGACCTGGCGGCCGTTGTACCAGCCACAGGCCGGGCAGACGCGGTGCGGCAGCTTCTGCTCGTGGCAGTGCGTGCACTCGACGAGCTTCGGCAGGGTGAGGGCGTGGTGGCTCCGCCGGTCCATCTGCCGGGCGTGAGCGACCTTTCGCTTCGGAACACCCATGTCGTTCGCTTGCTCCTCTTGGGGCCAACCACGGGCGGGTGCCCGCGAGATGCTCAGGTTTCAGTGTTGTCCTGGTCCCGTCCACCGGGCACGCGAGCATTGCGAGCCAGTACCGGGGGCCGAAGCGGGAGTCTACCGGTTCTCGCCGTCCGCGTCGAACCGGAACGCGCGCAGCGCCTCCATCCGGGGGTCGATGGGTCCGTCGCCGTGCCCGTGGCCCTTCTCCAGGCGCTCGCCGCACTCCGCGCACAGACCGGGGCAGTCCGGCTCGCACAGCGGAGCGATGGGCTCCTCGAGGCTGATCGCCGCCTCCACGAGGGGCCGCATCTCCAGCTCGTGGTGATCCGTGAGGCGAGCCGTCTCCAGGTCCTCGCCCTCCTCGAGCGCCACGGGCTGGCCACTCGCGATGTCGATGACCGGCAGGACCTCCTCGTCGATGCGGCCCTCCACGCTCGTCACCACGGGGCGGAGGCAGCGCGAGCACTCGCCCCGGATGGACGTGCGCAGGGTGGCGTCCACCACGATGCCGCGGTTGGTGCGCGAGAGGCGGACCGTGGCCGAGACCGGGCCGTCCAGCTCCAGGTCGTCCTCCGGCGTGACCGCGACCGCCTCGATCGAGTAGTCGCGCACGGACCCGGCCGGCTCCGCGAGGAAGCCGGACAGGGCGAAGGTCAGCGGGTCACCGTGGCGGTCCACCGGGTGGGGCCGGCGCGAATCTGCGGAGGTCATCGGCGGGGCGCGGAGGCGTCCGGATCGTCCTCGTGGTCGTACGACTCGTCGTAGGCGGCCTCCGGGGCGTAGCCATCGGCACCGTCCGGGTTCGCGGCGTAGGCGGCGCGGCGCTCGTCCAGCATCGCGAGCCCCCGGTCGATGCTCCGCAGGGTGCTGGAGACGCTGGCCTGGAGCCCCTCGAGGACCCCTGCGGCGTACTCGTCCGCACCGTGGCGGACGTCCTCGGCCTCCTGCTCGGCCCGCGCGATGATGCGCCGGCTCTCCTCCTGGGCCGCGAGGGTCAGGCCACGCTCGTCGATGAGCATGGCGGCCTGCTCCTGGGCGCGGGCGACGATCTCCTCCGCCTGCTCCTCGGCCTTGTGGATGATCCCGGTGCTCTCGGAGTTGATGCGCTTGGCGGCGCGGACCTCCTCGGGCACGGCGAGGCGCATCTCGTCGATGATGGCCAGGGCCGCATCGCGATCGATGATCGAATCCTTGGTCAACGGCAGGCGCCTGCCGTTGGCGATCAGCCGCTCAAGCTGCTCGACGAGAAAGACGATGTCCAGCGGACGGCCTCCCCTGGCCTGGCGCCACACGCGGGCGCCTCCATGGGACCGGATTATGGCACGCCGGTCCCCTGCCCTACCGGCGGGGCAGCGCCTCCCTGAGCGCGTCGCGCGCCGGCGCCGGGAGCATCCGGTCCACGTCACCGCCGAAGAGCGCGATCTCCTTCACGAGGCTGGAGCTGATGTAGCTGTGCTCGAGACTCGTCATGAAGAAGACCGTGTCCACGTCCGGGGCCAGCAGGTGGTTGTTGTGGGCCAGCTGCAGCTCCGCCTCGAAGTCCGCGATCACCCGCAGCCCGCGCACGAGGCAGGAGGCGCCCACCTGGTGGCAGAAGTCCACGGTGAGCCCATCGAACGTCTGGACGTCCACGCGCCCGGCGAGATCCGGGTCCCCGGCCACGGACGCCTCGATCACGGCGACGCGGCGCTCCGCGGAGAGCAGCGGAGACTTGCGGGGGTTGCCAAGGACGGCGACCACCACGCGATCGAAGACGTGCGCGGCACGGCGCATGACGTCAAGGTGGCCGTTGGTGATGGGGTCGAAGGACCCGGGGTAGACCGCGATCCTCATCCTTCGGGAGCCTCCTCGTCCGGCTCGCGCCGGTAGAACGTCAGCGCCGTCTCGCCGAAGCGGCGCTCGCGCTCGGATGCTAGCAGCCCGATCCGCTCCGGCGGCGCATCGCGCCAGAAGTGCTTGCTGATCACGGTGCCACCGGGGCGGACATGGCGCGCGACGCGCTCCAGGGCGGTCGCCAGCGTGGCGGTGTCCGCGTACGGCGGATCCACGAGCACGAGATCGAAGGGGCCCTCGGCGGCGGCCCCGGACGGGTCCTCCAGCCAGCCGATGGCGTCGCGCTTCACGAGCTTCGCCTTCGCCTCGAGGCGGGTCCGGCGCAGGTTCTCCGTGATGACCCGGGCGGCACCACCGTCCTTCTCCACGAGGACGGCCCGCTGCGCGCCCCGTGAGAGCGCCTCGATCCCGCCGGCGCCGGAGCCCGCGAAGAGGTCCAGGACCACGGCATCGTCCAGCTCCGGCTCCAGGATGGCGAAGAGCGTCTGCTTCACCCGGTCCGTGAACGGTCGTGTGCCCTCGCCCGGCGCGGCGAGGCGGATGCCCCGTGCCGTGCCCGCGATGACCCTGCCCGCGTCTGCCATGTCGCTCAGGCCGCCGTCGCGGTCTCGGCCGCATCGCCCGCGTGGATGCCCTTGAGCCAGCCCGAGGCGAGCTCGCGCGCCAGCGCGTCCTGCCCGGGACGCAGGTTGCCGGTCTCGTCCAACAGCTCCTCCGCGTGGGAGCGTGCCGCCCTGGCCATCTCCTGGTGCTCCCTGTTGACCAGCGTGGCCACGCGCAGGCGCGGCAGGCCACTCTGGGCGAGACCCAGGACGTTGCCCTCACGCCGCAGCTCGAAGTCACGCTCGGCGAGCTCGAAGCCGTCCGAGATGCCGGCCACGGCCCTGAGGCGCTCGTACTCGGTGGTGTCCTCTGCCGCCTCGCTCACGAGAACGCAGAACGAGGCGTCCGTGCCCCGGCCAACGCGCCCGCGGAGCTGGTGGAGCTGCGCGAGACCGAAGCGCTCCGCGCCCTCGATGACCATCATCGTGGCCTCCGGGACGTCCACGCCCACCTCCACCACGGTGGTGCCCACGATGACGTCCAGCGCGCCGTCACGGAAGTCCGCCATGACCGCGTCCCGATCCTTCGGTTTGAGCCGCCCGTGGACGAGGCCCACGCGGAGCGGCGCCAGGAGATCCGTCAGGCGGGCGTACTCGGCCTCGGCGGCCGC
>CAIYZX010000624.1 GCA_903930745.1 uncultured Chloroflexota bacterium
CGGACCGTGAGGTGCAGGTTGTCCAGGTGGACCCAGCGCGGCACGCGGCCCAGTGGGCCGGTGCGGACCGGCTCCAGCACCGCCATCACCTCCGCCAGCGGGTCCGGCGGAATGGGCACGGCCACGAAGAGCCGCCAGGGGCGGTCAGACACCTCGCCCGAGCGAGCGGGCGGCGGCCCGTGCGCCCTCGGCCGCGCGCTCGGCAAGCCACGTCTCGCGGTCGCCGCCCAGGATCTCGATCGCCTGCTCGGCGTTGCGCCAGCCCAGCACCTCGACGCTCTTGTTCTCGAGCATCTTGTAGGTCTGGAAGAAGTTCTCGATCTCCACCAGGCGGTGCGGCCGGACCTGGTCCAGGCGCTCGATGTGCTGCTGGTGCGGGTCGCCCAGCGCGATGCACAGGACCTTGAAGTCGAAGCCCTTCTCGTCGCGCATCTCCAGGCCGCCGATGGGACGCGCCCAGACGTGGCAGCCCGTGAACGTGGGCTCGTCGATGATCAGCAGGGCGTCCGTGTGGTCGCCGTCACCGGCGCGGGTGCCCTCGATGAACCCGTAGTCGAAGTTGTAGAACACGGCGGACGACAGCACACGGTCCAGCCGGAACACGCCCGTGTGCTCATCGAACTCGTACTTGTTGCGGGACCCGCGGGGGATCTCCACGACGACCTCGATGACCTTCGGGAAGTCCTCGGCGTATCGGCTGCTCATCGGCTGGTGCTCCTGGTGCTAGTCGTTGTAGAGCCGCTCTTCGATGAGCTTCTCCTGGACAGCCCGGCCGTTGGGATCGAAGCAGGAGTACTCGAAGTGCTTCTCGAACTCCACGTCCACCGCGTCCTGGCCGCCCCGGTTCTTCTCCACCGAGACCACCACCCAGTCGCGGAAGCGCTGCGCCTGGTACGGGTTGAACTCGATGTTGACCTTCGCGACGATGTTGTACTTCTCGTTGAGGATCAGGATGATGTCCGCCTCGTAGTTGATGGCGGACGAGCCCCGCAGGTGGTGGTTGCGCAGGCGGGTGGCCTTGAGGCCCTCCTTGTCCGCGGCCACGATCGCGATCATCGGGACGTCCTCGGACAGCGCGATGTCCTTGAGGCCGTTCACCACGAAGGTGACCTTCTCGGTCTCCGTCGCGGGATCCGGGATGACGGGCACCTTCTGCAGGTAGTCCACGACCACCACGAGACGCCGGTCCCCGGAGAGCTCGCGGTGCTGGCGGATCAGCTCGCGCAGGCCGTCGATGGTGCTGGCGGTCTGGTTGCCACGCAACAGGAAGAGGTTCTGGCCGTAGCGGGCGATGCGGTCCAGGGACGGGCGCAGGCGGGCGTTGTTGGCGAGCGCGGCAGCGGCGCCGCCCTCGGCCATCCAGGTGCCCAGGATCTCCTTGCGGACGTCCGTGATCTTGATCGCGCCGGTCTTCTGGGGCATGTGCGCGAGCATGCTCTCGGCCGCGATCAGGCGGTTGAGCAGGTAGAGCTCGTCGTGCTCGTAGCAGATGTAGAGCACGTTGGCCTGGCCGCCGGATGCCACGTTGCGCGCCATCTGGAGCGCCATCGTGGTCTTGCCGGTGCCCTGGGCCCCGCCGATGAGCAGGAGCTCGCCCGGCCGAAGGCCCGTGCCAATGGTCTTGTCCAGCGGAGTGAAGCCAAGCGGGACCGGCTGGTACTCGCCAACCTTGCCGCTGACCACCTTCTCGTTGAGGTCCACGAGGACCTCGATGGCGGAGCGCGGCGCCATGCTCCCGTTCGGTCCATCAACGCGCCAGACCGGCCGCCCGGTCCCCCGCTCGCTCGTCACGTGCCCTGACCCTCCCGCGTGCTCCTCCGGTGCCCGCATGCTAGCACCGGGTTCCGCGCGCTCCCCCATCCGTAGGTACTAGCCGCGCGGCAGCCCCGCCAGCTCGTCCCAGAGGCGGACGATGACGCGCGTGCCACGCTCGAAGTTGTCGAGCTCCAGCCACTCGTTGGGAGCGTGGGCGTTGCAGGTGGGCTGCGTGAAGCCCAGGAGCACCACCGGGAGGCCCAGCGTGTGGTCGAAGGCCGCGGTCACCGGGATGGAGCCGCCCTCGCGCATGTACACGGGCTCCACGCCGTAGACCGCCTTGAGCGAGCGCGCCGCCGCCTGGGTGGCCGGGTGGTCCGTGGGCGTGAGGCTGGGCTCGCCGCCGTGGATGAACGTGGTGGTCACGGTCACGCCGGGAGGCGCCACCTGGGCGACGTACGCCGCGAACTGCTCGTAGATCTTCTCCGGCGCCTGGTTGGCGACGAGCCGCGTGGAGACCTTCGCGTGCGCGTGCGCCGGGATGATCGTCTTGGCGCCCTCACCCGTGAACCCGCTCCACATGCCGTTGATGTCCAGCGTGGGGCGGGCGGCCTTGCGCTCAAGGGTGGTCCAGCCGGCCTCGCCCACGAGTGCGTTGACCGGGATGCCGGCACGGTAGGCCTCGTCCTCGAACGGGAGCGCGGCCATCGCGGCACGGTCCGCGTCGGAGAGGGGCACCACGTCGTCGTAGAAGCCCGGGACGCGGATGCGCCCGTCCGGGCCCTTGAGGGCGGCGATGATCTGCGCCAGGGCGTTCGCCGGGTTCGCCACGGTGCCGCCGTACATGCCGGAGTGGAGATCCACCGGCGAGAGCACCACGTCGATCTGCGCGTACATGATGCCGCGCAGGCCCACGGTGATGCCCGGGATGTTGCCCTCGAAGAATCCCGTGTCGCTGATCACGGCCACGTCTGCGGCGAGGCGCTCGCGGTTGGCCTCGATCCAGGCGTAGAGGCTGTCTGAGCCGTACTCCTCCTCGCCCTCGAAGACGAACGTGAGGTTGACCGCAGGCGCCCTGCCCACGGAGCGCATCGCCTCGAGCGCCGAGATGTGCATCACCAGCTGGCCCTTGTCGTCCGCCACGCCGCGGCCAACGAACCGGCCGTCACGCAGGAACGGCTCGAAGGGCGTGGTCTCCCAGAGCTCCAGCGGATCCACCGGCTGGACGTCGTAGTGGCAGTAGACCAGCACCGTGGGGGCGCCCGGCGCCTCGTGGATGCGGCCGTAGACGATGGGGTGGAGCGACGTGGGCTCAACCGCGACGTCCGTGGCGCCAACGCCGCGCAGGCGGTCCGCCACCCACTCGGCGGCCTTCACCATGTCGCCGGCGTGCTCCGGCAGCGCCGACACGCTGGGGATCGCGGCGAAGTCCAGGAGGGCCTGGGCGCGCGCGTCCGTGGAGGCGACCAGCGCGGCCTCGATGGCCGGGTCGATCGGGGTGGTCTCGGGGGAGCTCAGGTTGGACATCGGGTCTCCGGACTGTGGCGGACTCGCGGTGGCAGGCGGCGACGGCGCGCCGGGCGGTGACAGGATCGTAGCGCGGCAGCGCCGGCCGGACCCGTGCCGGTTCCCGGGAAGCACGAAGGGCGGACCGCCGAAACGGTCCGCCCTCCCTCAGGCGAGATGTGCGCCGGTCAGGCCGGCTGCGGGTTGGGATCCAGCGTGGTGGCTGCGGCGCCACCGGTGGCCCCGCCGTCATCGTCGGAGGCCTGCGCGGTCCGGGGGATCCCGGCGTGGCGCTCCGGCTTCGGCGGCAGGTCCGCGAAGATCGTCTCGAACGCCTCGGCGTCCACGGTCTCCTCGGCGATCAGCTTGTCCGCGAGGCGGTCAAGGCGGTCGCGGTACTCGGTCAGGACCTCGGTCGCGCGGTCGTACGCGCGCTCGATGATGGCCCGGACCTCCTCGTCGATCTGGCGCGCCACATCGTCCGAGTAGTTGCGCTGCTCGCCGATCTCGCGGCCCAGGAAGACCATCTCCTCGCGCTTGCCGAACGACAGCGGCCCAAGCTTCTCGCTCATGCCGAAGTTCGTGACCATGCGCCGGGCCAGGTCCGTGGCCTTCTCGATGTCGTTGCTGGCACCGGTGGTGGTGTCTCCGAACACGAGCTTCTCCGCGACGTTGCCGCCGAGCAGGCCCGCGATCTTGTCCTCGAACTCGGACTTGCTCTGCAGGTACCGGTCCTCGGTGGGCAGGGCCATCGTGTAGCCCAGCGCCATGCCGCGGCTGATGACGGTGACCTTGGCCACCGGGTCGCACTTCGGCAGGATCCGCTGCACGACGGCGTGACCGCCCTCGTGGAACGCGATGATCCGCTTCTCCTCGTCGCTGATGACCCGGCTCTTGCGCTCGGGGCCGGCGACGATTCGCTCCAGGGCCTCGGAGAACTCGTTCATCCCGATGACCTTCTTGTTCCGGCGCGCAGCCAGGATCGCCGCCTCATTGACGAGGTTGGCGAGGTCCGCGCCCGAGAAGCCGGGCGACTGGCGGGCGATCTCCGGGACCGCGACGGTCTTGTCGAGGGGCTTGCCCTTGGTGTGGACGTTGAGGATGGCCACGCGACCCTTCATGTCCGGGCGGTCCAGGATGACCTGGCGGTCAAACCGGCCGGGGCGGAGGAGCGCCGGGTCCAGGACGTCCGGGCGGTTGGTGGCGGCCACCACGATCACCGCGGTGTTCGTGTCGAAGCCGTCCATCTCCACCAGGATCTGGTTGAGGGTCTGCTCGCGCTCGTCGTGCGAGCCGCCGAGGCCGGCGCCACGCTGGCGGCCCACCGCGTCGATCTCGTCGACGAACACGATGCACGGGCTGTTGCGCTTGGCCTGGTCGAAGAGGTCGCGCACGCGGCTGGCGCCGACGCCCACGAACATCTCCACGAACTCCGAGCCGGAGATGCTGAAGAAGGGCACCCCGGCCTCGCCGGCGACGGCGCGGGCCATGAGGGTCTTGCCAGTGCCTGGCGGGCCCACGAGGAGCACGCCGCGCGGGATGCGCGCGCCCAGCGAGTTGAACTTCTCGGGGAACTTCAGGAACTCCACGACCTCCTGGAGCTCCGTCTTGGCCTCGTCGACGCCCGCGACGTCCGAGAACGTCACGACCGTCTTGTTGCCAAGGAACATGCGGGCCCGGCTCTTGCCGAAGGACATCGCCTGGTTGTTGGTGCCCTGGGCCTGGCGCATCATGAAGAAGATGAAGCCGCCGATCACGAGCAGCGGCAGCAGTCCCGTGAGCAGCAGGCCGATCCACGACGTGTCCGCCGTGGGCTTCTTCGTGTAGACGACCGTGACGGACGAGCTGCCCTCGGCCGTGGCCTTCTGGATGTCGTCGTACACGTTGCCGGTGATGGAGTTGGGGACGATGACGGTGTACTGCTCACCACCCTTGGTGGTGACGTCCAGCGTCTCGCCGTCCTGGACCACCTTGGTGATGTTCCCGGCCTTCACGTCCCCGTAGAACTCCGAGTAGCCCTTCTGGGTCTGCGGGGTTCCCGACTGGAGCCAGGTGTAGAGCAGCGCGACCGTGCCCGCCACGAGGACGAGCATCACGATCCCGTTGCGCATGAATCTTGCGTTCAAACGGAGCGCCTCCGAAACGGACGGCCCGGCGGGACGCCGGTGCGGGTCGAAGTATACCGTCGGGCTGTCCGACGACCCCCTGGCGGGATTGGTTCCGACGCTACCAGCAGTACGTGCGCGGCGGGTGCACGGATGGCTGTCTTCGGGTGGAGCCTGGGTTCAGATCCCGCAACCTTCGCCTCGAAGGACATGCAGCGACCCCGGCCGAGGCGCTCTGCCGGGGTCGCTGCGGGGTCGCCTGCCGGGGGATGACGGGATGATCGGATGATGCGGCGAGGCGGGACGCTTCCGGTGGCCGGGCTGTCCGCCCGTCATCACCGGATGCAGGGCATCATCCGGTTCGCGCGTGACAGGCCCGTGACAACCCGCCGCTGCGGTCGGGCAACGGTGTGACCGCAGGGATGCCCAGCGGAAACACGAACGCCCGGGCAGGACCCGGGCGCCGGCTGGAAGGTTCACTGGTAGCGGAGGGCGGATTTGAACCACCGACCAAGGGCTTATGAGTCCCCTGCTCTACCACTGAGCTACTCCGCCGTGGCGGCACGCATTCTACCCATCAGCGGGCAGGCGTGCCACCGTGGCCCCGTCCGTCGTGAGCGCCCCATGGCGGCAGGATCGCGGAGGCGCGATGATGGGGCGCGCAATCCATCGCCAGCACCACCGGGAGGGCCAGATGACGAACGAGCAACCGGGTAGCGGAACCGAGCCGGGCGCGCCCTGGCCGCAGGAGCTGACGCCGCCCCCCGTCCCGCCGGTCGCGCCACCCCCGGTGGAGCCTGCACCGGCGCCGGCCGCCCCCAGCGCCGGGACGTGGTCCTCCGCGCCATCGGCCGGCACGTGGTCGTCGCCCGCCCCCCAGGCCGCCCCCCAGCCTGCACCCCAGTGGAACGCGCCGGCCGCCCCACAGGCGCCGCAACCGCAACAGCCGCCGCAGTGGGGCGCTCCGCAGCAGGCGCCGCAACCGCAACAGCCGCCGCAGTGGGGCGCGCCCCCCGCCGGCACGCCTCCTCCCCAGGGCCAGTGGGGTGCGCCGCCCCAGCAGCCCGGTGGCTGGGCTCCCACCGGCGGACCCGCTGCGCCCGGCGGCCCGGGCATGCCCCCCGCCTCGTGGGCGCCTGCGCCCGCGAAGTCCGGCAACGGCTGCCTCAAGGCGTGCCTCATCGTGGGCGGCATCCTGGTGGTCATCGGCATCATCCTCGCCGTGATCGTGGGGATCTTCTTCCAGCGGGTCGTCAGCTCCATGCCCGTTGGCCCCAACGGCGAGCTCAAGGCCTGCCCGCTGATCGCCACGTCCGACGTCCAGGACATCCTGGGCCAGGACGCGGTGGCCTTCCCGCTCGAGGGCTTCCTGGGCGACCTCGTCAACGCGCCCGTGGACGAGCGCATGCTCAAGGACGCCGACGACTGCTGGATCCTCTCGAACATGAACGAGACCGGCGCCACCACCGCTGGCCGCCTCGCCGCCCAAGACGACGGCAACGCATCCTCCACGTTCGCCTCCATCAAGGCGGCGGGCCAGTCCACCTACACCGCGTCGGACGTGTCCGGCGTGGGCGACGAGGCGTTCTGCACCGGCGGCACGGACGGCCTGGGCTTCGGGATCTTCGCCCGCGGCGGCAACAAGCTCGTCTACGTGAGCCTCATCGACCCCAACGCGCTCGCCAACGGCCTGGACACCGCGCCCAACGGCGTGGAGTACTCGCAGGCCTCCTGTGACCTGGCCGCCCAGCTCGCGAAGGCGATGCTCAAGTAGGTCCGGTCCCAACCCGGGAATCACGAGAGGCGCGGCCCGCGAGGGTCGCGCCTCTCTTCTTGTCCGGGGTGACCGGGGCTTACCGGGCGGCGGGCCCCTGGCCGCCGTGCTCCCGGCCGTACGCATCCAGCAGCACGCCGATCGTCACGTCGCCGTAGCGGGCGTTGAGCTCGTCGCGCGCCACGCCCCAGAGGGTGCGCAGCGTGCGGGGCCCGCTCCGCTCAAGGTCGCGCAGCTTCGTGCCGCCGAAGCGCTCGATGCCCGGAATCCGGGAGAGCTCCTCGGCGAGACGCTGGGCGGCATCGGAGAGCGTGGTGGCCTCGGTGATGCCCGCGGCACCGGCAACGGCATCCGCGACACGCCGGGCGTCACCGCGCGGCAGGTCTGACACCGGGGGATGCGGAGGCATCGGCGAGGTGAGCCCCGCGAGCGGGTCCGCCTTGGCGCCGGCGGCACTGACGGCCTTCGCCGCGGCCTCGAAGCGCTGCTCCGGGGTCATCGACGGCGCGGCGGCCGGGGCAGGCTCGGACGGGGCGGCAGGCTGTGCGTGGACGTAGTCCGGCTCGGCACTGGCCGTGGCCTTGGGCGCGGAGGCGGACGCCTTGGACGCGGAGGCCGATGCCCCGCCCGCGCCCGCACCACCCGCAGGAGCAGCGCCGCCGCCCGTGGCCGGAGCAGCACCGCCGGATCCACCGGAGCCGCCCACCTTCTTCTTGATCCGATCGGCGACCGGGGCGCCTTCGCCACCCATCGCCTCGCCCAGGAGCTCCGGGATGTCGATGCCCGTGAGGCCCTTCACCGTGGCTGACGCCTCGGCGAGCGTGCGTGTCGTGGTCTTCACCACCTCGGATGCGCCGTCCGTGGACAGCACGGTGAGCTTGTCGATCTGGCCAATGGGCTCCGCGGCCGCCCGGACGATCTCCGGGAGCATCGAGAGCACGGTGGAGATGATGGCCGCCTCGTTGAACGAGCGGTAGGCGTCTGCCTTGAGGGCCAGCGCCTTCGCCTCCGCCTCGCCCTTCGTGAAGACGATGCCGGCCTCCGCGTTGCCCTCGAGGGTGGTCTGCTTCGCGATGGCCTCCGCGTTCACCTCGGTGACGCGCGCCTGCGCCTCGCCCTTGGTCACCTGCACCGAGGCCTCGGCCTGGCCTGCGAGCTTCACCCGCTCGGCCTCGGCCTGGGCGGCGGCGATCCGGGCCAGCTTGTCGCCCTCGGCGCGCTTGACCTGGGCATCCGCCTCGGCCTCGGCCGGACGGATCGTGGATGCCACGAGCTCCTTCTGGCGGCGGTCCGCCTCCAGCTGGGCCAGCTCCGTCTGCTTGCGAACCACCTCCTGCTGGGACTCGGCCTGGGCGAGCGGACCCGCCTGTGCCGCCTTCGCCTGCGCGGCGGCGGTCTGGGCCTCCACGTCCGCCTGGCGGAGCTGCACGTCCCGCATGGCGTTCAGCTTGATCTGCTGTGCCTCGGCCTCGCGAACCGCGGCCTCCTGGTCCGCCTGGGCCTTGGCCATACGGGCATCACGCTCGCGGCGGGCTGTCTCCTGCTGGCCGATGAGATCCATGTAGCCAACCTCGTCCCGGATGGCCTGGATCGTGAAGTTGTCGATGGCGAGGCCGGAGGTGGCGAGGTCAGCCTTCGCCGCGCCCTGGACCTCCTGCTGGAACTTCTGGCGGTCGTAGTTGAGCTCCTCCACGGTGAGCGTGCCCACGATGGAGCGAAGCGAGCCCTCCAGGACGTTCTTGACGATGGAATCCAGGAGGTCCTCGCGGTCAAGGAAGCGCTCCGCGGCGTTCCTGATGGACTCCTCGTCACCACCGATCTTCACGGTGGCCACGCCCTGCACCGCGCACTTGATGCCCTGCTTGGTCACGGCATCCGACAGCTGGATGTTGATCTGGCGTGCCGACAGGTGAAGCCGGCCAAGCTTGTGCACCAGCGGCAGGACGATCACACGGCCGGCACGCACCACCTTGAGCTGACTGGGTGACCCGCCGAAGACGCCACCCGTGCGGACAAGCGCCTCGTTCGCGCCGGCAACCTTCACTCGGCTGGTCGCGTACGCGAACAGCAGGACGACGATGACGACCGGGAGGATGACGGCCAGCACGCTGCCGTCGAAGTCGAAGAGACTCATGCGCCTTGCTCCCCGCTACCGGCCGCCACGGCGGGCGACCCCTGGTCCATGACGATGACGGCGGAGCCCGCAACACCGGTCACCGTGACCGTGCGACCCGCCGGAATGTCCCGCTCTGACGTTGCGGCGTACTCGTGTGTCTGGCCCTCCGCCTTGACAAGCACACTGCCGAACCGGGCCGCCGGGATGCCGACGCTGACATAGGCGCTGCCGCCCACGAGGTCCGCGAGCTTGAAGGGTTCTGCGCTCTCGCTGCGCCGGAGCACGCCGAAGAGCGTGCCCGCCAGGACGGCACCCGCGACGCCGGAGGCTGCCCCCACCGCCGCCGCGCCGCCGCCATGCCACCCCATGACCTGCGTTGCGATGAGGCCCCCGGCCCCGAACATGCCCACGAAGCCAAGCAGGATGGGCGTGATGGTGGTGCCGCCGATGTCGAAGCCGAGACCATCAAGCAGGCCGCCGAGAACGTCATCAAACACCACGGTGATGAGGAGGAGGACCCCGCCGGCAAGCGCCGCCACGGCGAAGACCCAGTCCTCAACGGGAATCTCGATCATCCTGGTCAGGCCACCTCCCCAGGCGTCGTGCTCTCGACGCGGTTGGCCCGCGAACACGACGGGCTGACGGCCAGCATAGAGCCCGGACAGGGTCTGGGGAAGGTAGAACAGCCCTATTTGAGGGAGGACGAGGGTGCCGCTTCAGTTCCCTGCGTGCGCGCCCGTGCCCAGCAGGAGCTCCAGCCACGCGTCCAGCGGTGCCTGGCGCTGCGTGTCCGCGCCGAGCCGGACCGAGGCGGAGCCCGGCGCGTCGTCCGGCAGCGCGGGCGCGTTCTCCTCCAGCTGGAACGGGATCTCCCTGGCGGTGCCAAGGCGGTACTCGCGCGCGGCCTGGACGATGAACGCCTGGCGCTGGATGAGCGCGAGCTCCTGC
>CAIYZX010000625.1 GCA_903930745.1 uncultured Chloroflexota bacterium
CCCGGCGGCGACCGTCTTGTTCGTGCTCTCGTCCACCAGGATGAACGAGCCGGTCTGGCGGTTCACCTGGTACGGGTCCACGAAGAGCGGCTGCGTGACCCGCAGCGTGACGCGGCCGATCTCGTTGAGCGAGAGCTCCGTGGCGTCCTCGTCGCGGTGCAGCGTGTTGACGTCGATCCGGTACGCGATCTCCTTGACCATCGCCCGGGCCCAGCGCGTGGTGTGCTTGATCCCGTACTTGCGGCCCTGCTGGAGCGTGGCGCTCTCGTCCATCCAGCAGACCTGGGCGTCGATGTCCTGCGTCACCGTGGGGATGTTGTGCGGGCGGCACAGCATGTCGCCGCGGCTGATGTCCAGCTCGTCCGTGAGCGTGACGGTCACGGCCATCGGCGCGTAGGCCTCGTCAACCGGGCCGTCCGCGGTGTCGATGGACGCGATGGTGGACTCGAGGCCTGACGGCAGCGCCATGATCCGGTCGCCCGGCTTCAGGACGCCGGACGCCACCGTGCCCGCGTAGCCGCGGTAGTCCAGCACGTCCAGGCTCTGCGGCCGGATCACGTACTGGACGGGGAAGCGGACGTCCACGAAGTTGCGGTCCGACGCGACGTGCAGCCGCTCCAGGTGCGAGAGCAGCGTGGTGCCGTCGTACCAGGGCATCTGCTCGGAGCGGACGACCACGTTGTCGCCCTTGAGCGCCGAGAGCGGGATGAACGTGAGGTCGCGGACGCGCAGGCGCGTGGCGAACTCGGAGAACTCGTCCCGGATGGCGTCGAAGACGGACTCCTGGTAGTCCACGAGGTCCATCTTGTTCACGCAGACCACCACGTGCGGCACGCCCAGGAGCGTGGCCAGGAACGCGTGACGCCGGCTCTGCTCCGTGATGCCGCGGCGGGCGTCCAGCAGGATCAGGGCCACGTCCGCAGTGGAGGCGCCGGTGACCATGTTCCGCGTGTACTGGATGTGCCCGGGGGTGTCCGCGATGATGAACTTGCGACGCGGCGTGGCGAAGTAGCGGTACGCCACGTCGATCGTGATGCCCTGCTCGCGCTCGGCGCGCAGGCCGTCCGTGAGCAGCGCGAGGTCCGTGTAGTCGTTGCCACGGTCGCGCGAGACGCGCTCAACCGCCTCCAGCTGGTCGGAAAAGAGCGACTTGCTGTCGTACAGCAGCCGGCCGATGAGCGTGCTCTTGCCGTCGTCAACGGACCCGGCGGTGGCGAAGCGAAGGAGGTCCGACATCAGAAGTACCCCTCCTTCTTGCGGTCTTCCATGGAGGTCTCGCTGGTCTTGTCGTCGCCGCGGGTTGCGCCGCGCTCCGTGATCCGGACGGTGGAGATCTCCTCCACGATCTTGTCGATGGTGTCCGCGTCGGACTCCACGGCCGCGGTCAGGTTCGCGTCGCCCACGGTGCGGTAGCGGCACATGACGCGCCGCGCCACCTGGCCCTCGCGCAGCGGCGTGAACTCGTTGACGGCGTAGAGCATGCCGTCACGCTCGCCAACCTCTCGCTCCTTGGCGAGGTAGAGCTCCGGGATCTCGATCCCCTCCTCGCGGATGTAGGTCCAGATGTCCAGCTCCGTCCAGTTGGAGAGCGGGAAGACGCGGATGCTCTGCTCCTGGTGGACGCGGCCGTTGTAGAGGTTCCACAGCTCCGGGCGCTGGTTCTTGGGGTCCCACTGGCCGAACTCGTCGCGGAAGCTGAAGACGCGCTCCTTGGCGCGCGCCTTCTCCTCGTCGCGGCGGCCGCCGCCGAAGAGCGCGTCGAACTTGTGCTTCTCCGCGGCCTCCAGCAGCACCGGCGTCTGGATCCGGTTGCGCGAGCCGTTGGGCTCCTCGCGGACGAGGCCGCGCCTGATGGCGTCCGGCACCGACGCGACGACGAGCGTGAGGCCCAGCTTCTCGATCCAGCGGTCGCGGTAGGCCAGGATCTCCGGGAAGTTGAGGCCCGTGTCCACGTGCATCACCGGGAACGGGATACGGGCGGGCGCGAACGCCTTGCGCGCGATGTGCAGCATCACGATGGAGTCCTTGCCGCCCGAGAACAGGAGGCACGGACGCTGCATCTCGGCGGCGACCTCGCGGAAGATGTGGATGCTCTCGGCCTCGAGGGACCGGAGCTGCGACAGGCTGTGCGTGCTCACTCAGGCGGCTCCATGCTCGTCGTCGGCCCCGGCCTCCGCCAGCAGGCGGCGCAGGTGGGCGACCAGCGCGGGATGGCAGACCACGAGGTCCGGCGACCACGGGTCTGGCTTGTTGAAGACCAGGGGAGACCCGTC
>CAIYZX010000626.1 GCA_903930745.1 uncultured Chloroflexota bacterium
CAAGTACGCCGGCACCTGGACCTCGGTCACGGGGGCGGGCTACTCCGGCGGCTCGCTCAAGTGGTCCAAGGCCGCCAGGGCCACCGCCACGTTCACGTTCACCGGGACGCAGGTGGCGCTGGTCACGTCCAAGGCCGCCCTCCGCGGCAAGGTCGTCATCTCCGTGGACGGCAAGAGCCCCGTCACGATCGACCTGCGTGGCGCAACCGCCAACCGGGTCATCGCCTGGGCCCGCCAGCTGACGTACGGGAAGCACATCGTGGTGGTCAAGGTCCTGGGTACGGCCGGTCGCCCGCGCGTGGACCTGGACGCGTTCCTCACGTACGACCCGGGCCCGCCGCTCCCGGTCGCTCCCTCCCGGTAGTCGGGGAGCGGATCCCAGCCCGCCACGCCGAACAACCGCACACGGACACGCTCCTCCGGGCGATCATCACCCGCAGGAGCATGTCCGGTGTTCAGGCAGGCAGCGGAGAGCGGCGTTGAAGCGTTCGGCCCAGGTCGTCGTCATCGGCGGAGGCGTGGTTGGCGCGTCCGTCCTGTACCACCTCACGAAGCTCGGCTGGACGGACGTCATGCTCCTGGAGCGGCGCGAGCTGACCGCGGGCTCCACGTGGCACGCCGCGGGTGGCATGCACACGCTCAACGGCGATCCCAACGTGGCCCGCCTCCAGCAGTACACGATCCGGCTGTACAAGGAGATCGAGGCGCAGTCCGGGCAGAGCTGCTCCATCCACCTGCCCGGCGGCCTGATGCTCGCCGATTCCGCGGTCCGGATGGACTTCCTGCGCATGGCGAAGGCGCGCGGCAGGTATCTCGGCATGGATCTCGAGCTGATCACGCCGCGCGAGGCCCAGGACATCTTCCCGATCATGGACCCCACGCACTTCGTGGGCGCCCTCTATGACCCGGTGGAGGGGCACGTGGATCCTACGGGCGTCACCCGGGCGTACGCCAGGTGCGCGCAGATGGCCGGCGCGGAGGTGGTCCAGCAGACGCCGGTCACCGGCCTGGAGCAGCGGCCGGACGGCACGTGGAACGTCCGCGTGGAGTCCGGCGACGTGATCCACGCGGAGCACGTGGTGAACGCGGGCGGCCTGTGGGCGCGCGAGGTGGGCCGGATGGTGGGCCTGGAGCTCCCGGTCCTCGCGATGTCCCACCACTACCTGATCACGGACGACATGCCAGAGGTGGCCGCGCACATGGCGCGCACCGGCCGCGAGATGCCGATGGCGCTGGACTTCGGCGGGGAGATCTACATCCGCCAGGAGGGCGGGGCGATGCTGCTCGGGACGTACGAGCAGGACTGCCGCCCGTGGTCGCCGAAGACCACGCCCTGGGACTTCGGCTCGCAGCTGCTGCCGCCGGACCTGGACCGCCTCACGCCGGAGCTCTCGGTGGCGTTCCAGCACTACCCGCCCATGGAGTCCATCGGCATCCGCCAGGTGGTGAACGGGCCGTTCACGTTCGCGCCGGACGGCAACCCGCTGGTTGGACCCATCCGCGGCCTGCGGAACTTCTGGGTGGCGTGCGGCGTGATGGCCGGCCTCTCGCAGGGCGGCGGCGTGGGTCTCGCGCTCGCCACGTGGATGACGTCCGGGTCCCACGGTGACTCCGGCATGGACATCTGGGGCATGGACGTGGCGCGCTACGGCGACTACGCCACGCTGGCGTACACGAACGCGAAGGTCCAGGAGAACTACCGGCGGCGCTTCCGGATCACGTTCCCCAACGAGGAGCTGCCCACCGCGCGCCCGCTGCTCACCACGCCCATCTACGACCGTCTTTCCGCACACAACGCGGTCTGGGGCGCCTCCTTCGGCCTGGAGCAGGCGCTCTGGTTCCAGGCACCCGGCCTGGAGCCGCGCGAGGAGGTCACGTTCCACCGCTCGAACGCCTTCGGCGCCGTGGGCGAGGAGGTCCGGGCCGTCCGCGAGCGCGTGGGCCTAACGGAGATCTCCAACTACGCGAAGTACCGGGTGACCGGCCCCGGAGCGGAGGCCTGGCTGGGCTCGCTGCTGACCGCGCGGATGCCCGCCCTGGGCCGCATGACGCTGACGGCGATGCTCAACGAGCAGGGCCGCATCGTGGGCGAGTTCACGGTGGCGCGCACCGGCGCGGACGAGTACCACCTCTTCGGCTCGCTGGCCGCGGAGGTCCACCACTCGCGCTGGTTCCTGGCCCACCTGCCGGCCGATGGCAGCGTGCGGTTCGAGGTCCTGGGCCTGGGGCTCGCCGGGCTGGCGGTCGCGGGCCCGAACGCGCGGGCGCTCCTCTCTGAGCTCACGGACACGGACCTCGCCAACGAGGCGTTCCGGTTCATGGACGTCCGGCGGATGGACGTGGGGATGATCCCGGTCCTGGCGGCGCGCGTGAGCTACACGGGCGAGCTGGGCTGGGAGCTCTGGGTGGCCCCGCAGCACCAGCGGGCGCTCTTCGAGCTGCTGATGGCCCGCGGCGAGCGGCACGGCATCCGGCTCTTCGGCACGCGGGCGCTCATGTCCCTGCGCCTG
>CAIYZX010000627.1 GCA_903930745.1 uncultured Chloroflexota bacterium
ATTGTATCCCGCTGGACAGGGGTGCTAGACTCGCACGGCCCCAAGGGCATGGACAGTTGAAGAGCTCAATCCCGGACGCGAAAGCACGAAGGAGCGGACCGCAGGCGATCCACCACCGATCCTCCCCCTCTTGATGACGGCCCCGGGTTTGGCTCGGCGGCCGTTCGTGATTCCAGGGCGGAATCCACCAAAGGAGACAGGATCACCTTGACCGAAGAGCAGCAGAGCGGGACCGCGCCGGCGGAGGAGGCGGTCGCCTCCGAGACCCCGGCGTCCGAGGAGACCGTCGAGACCACCGTGGTCGCAGACGAGCCCGCAGCCACCATCGAGCCTGCGCCCGCAACCGAGGCGGACTTCGCCGACGCACCGCCCGCCGCGGTGGAGGAGGACGAGCCCGTCGTCATTGCGCAGAAGCGCCGTGCCGGCCCCGAGCCGACGACCATGGAGGAGCTCCTGGCCGAGCAGGACTCGGACATCAAGAGCTTCAAGCACGGCGACGTCGTGGAGGGCACGGTCGTCCGGATCGACAAGGACGAGATCCTCGTCGACATCGGCGCCAAGTCCGAGGGCGTGGTCAGCAACCGCGAGCTCTTCGGACGCCATGCCGAATCCGCCCCGCAGCTCAACATCGGCGACGTCGTGCTCGTGTACGTCCTGCAGCCGGAGAGCCCGGAGGGCCACGTGGTCCTCTCGCTCCGCCGTGCAGGCCTCGAGCGCAAGTGGCGCGCGATGCAGGAGCTGTTCGAGGCAGGCACGATCATCGACGCCCCGGTCATCGACCACAACAAGGGCGGCCTGATCGTGGACTGCGGCATCCGCGGCTTCGTGCCGATCTCGCAGATCGTGGACTTCCCGCGCCGCCCGCAGAACGAGCAGCCGCGTGACGCCGCCCAGGAGATCGCGGAGAAGCTGCAGCCGTACATCGGCCGCAAGCTCCGCCTCAAGATCCTCGAGGTCAACCGCAAGGCGAACCGCCTGATCCTGTCGGAGAAGGTCGCGCTCTACGAGGAGCGCCGCGAGAAGCGGGACGAGCTGTTCAGCAGCCTGCAGGTTGGCCAGAAGGTCACCGGCAACGTCCGCTCCATCGCGCCGTTCGGCATCTTCATCGACCTCGGTGGCATCGACGGACTCGTCCACAAGAGCGAGCTGTCGTGGAACAAGGTCAACAACCCCGAGGCCGGCTACAAGGTTGGCGACGAGGTTGAGGCCGAGGTCATCGACATCAACCACGAGCGCGGCCGGATCAGCCTCTCGATCCGCCGTCTCCAGCCCGATCCGTGGGAGAGCACGGTCGCCGACTTCAAGGTTGGCGACGTGATCGACGGCACGGTGACGAAGCTCGTCAACTTCGGCGCCTTCGTCCGGGTCCGCGAGGGCCTGGAGGGCCTGATCCACATCAGCGAGCTGTCCCACCAGCGCGTCGCCCACCCGGGCGATGTCGTCCACGAGGGCCAGGTCCTGAAGCTGAAGATCATCAGCCTGGACTCCGAGCGCCATCGCCTGGGCCTCAGCCTCAAGCAGGCCGAGGAGCCGCCGGTTCGCCCGGCTCCAGAGCCCGGCGTTCCCGCCCCGGTCGCCACCCCGGCGCCGGCCCCCGAGCGCCGCGAGCGCCGCGAGCGCCGCGAGCGCCCGGACCGCGGCTACAGCCCGTCCGATGCCAATGCGGAGCCGGAGGGTGGCATCGACACCACCCTGGCCGCCGCGTTCGCCCAGGTCCGCAGCGCGCTTGCTGCAGCCGAGGCGGCCGAGGACAAGCCGGAGGAGAAGGCCGAGTAGGCCGCATTCCCCCGCGCACGCGCAGGAACCAAGAGACGACCCGCCGGGAAGCCGGCGGGTCGTCTCGATTCCAGGCCGATCCAACGGGTGAGGCGCCACGAAGAGACAGGTGGAACCCGTGCGGGCAGGGACGAATCCCCACCCGGAACCGGGGATGCGCCGCCCCGTGGCGCTGGTGCTAGCATGCGACCGCAGGTCGCCCCCTGCGACCAGCGGAGACCCGACCGGATGGATCGTTTCGACAAGTTCACAGACCGCGCACGCAAGGTCCTGACGCTCGCGCAGGACGAGGCGCAGCGGTTCAACCACAACTACATCGGCACCGAGCACCTGCTCCTGGGCCTCGTCCGCGAGGGCGAGGGCGTGGCCGCGCGCGTGCTCGAGAACATGAACGTCGAGCTGCCGAAGGTCCGCACCGCCGTTGAGTTCATCATCGGGCGGGGTGACCGGCCGGTGGTTGGCGAGGTTGGGCTCACGCCGCGCGCGAAGCGTGTGATCGAGCTGGCCATCGACGAGGCCCGCCGTCTCGGGCACAACTACATCGGCACGGAGCACCTGCTGCTGGGCCTCGTCCGCGAGGGCGAGGGCATCGCCGCGGGCGTCCTCGAGAGCCTGGGCGTCAACCTGGACAAGGTCCGCCACGAGGTCATCCGGGTCCTCTCCCAGTCCTCGTCCGCCAGCCCGGCGCAGGAGACGAAGCGCGCCAGCAAGACGCCCACGGTTGACGCCCTCGGCATCAACCTCACGGACGCAGCGCGTGCGGACAAGCTGGACCCGGTCATCGGCCGCGAGAAGGAGATCGAGCGGGTCATCCAGATCCTGGGCCGCAAGACGAAGAACAACCCGGCGCTGATCGGCGAGCCGGGCGTGGGCAAGACGGCCATCGCGGAGGGCCTGGCCCACCGGATCGTCTCGGGCGACGTCCCGGACATCCTGCTCAACAAGCGCGTCCTGACGCTGGACATCGGCTCGCTCGTCGCCGGCACCAAGTACCGCGGCGAGTTCGAGGAGCGCCTCAAGAAGATCATCGAGGAGCTCCGCAACACCAACGACGCGATCCTCTTCATCGACGAGCTGCACACGCTCGTGGGTGCGGGCGCCGCCGAGGGTGCCATCGATGCCGCGAACATCCTGAAGCCCCCGCTGAGCCGCGGCGAGCTCCAGTGCATCGGCGCCACCACGCTTGACGAGTACCGCAAGTACATCGAGAAGGACGCCGCGCTGGAGCGCCGCTTCCAGCCGGTGATGGTGGAGGAGCCCACGCTCGAGCAGACCATCGAGATCCTCGTGGGCATCCGCGAGCGGTACGAGGCGCACCACAAGGTCAGGATCACGGACGACGCGGTGAAGGCCGCCGCGGACCTCTCCATCCGCTACATCACGGACCGCCACCTCCCGGACAAGGCGATCGACCTCATCGACGAGGCGTCGTCCCGCGTCCGCCTCCGCCACTCGTCCGCGCCGCCCGAGCTGCGCGCCGCGAACAAGGAGCTGGACCGCGTCACCAAGGAGAAGGACGCCGCGATCAGCGCGCAGGAGTACGAGCAGGCCGCCACCCTCCGCGAGGCCGAGGCCGCCGCCAAGGAGACCGTGGACCGCCTCCGGGCCGAGTGGCAGCAGGCCACGTCCGGCGAGGCGCCCAAGGTGGACGAGGAGGAGATCGCCCAGGTCGTGGCGATGTGGACCGGCATCCCGGTCACCCGGATCGCCCAGGAGGAGTCCGAGCGTCTCCTCGCGATGGAGTCCGTCCTGCACCAGCGGCTCATCGGCCAGGAGGAGGCGATCGAGACCGTCTCCCGCGCCGTCCGCCGCGCACGCGCCGGCCTCAAGGATCCCAAGCGCCCCATCGGCTCGTTCATCTTCCTCGGCCCCACCGGCGTGGGCAAGACCGAGCTCGCGAAGGCGCTCGCCGAGTACATGTTCGGCTCCGAGGACACGCTCATCAAGGTTGACATGAGCGAGTTCATGGAGCGGCACAACGTGAGCCGCCTCGTGGGCGCGCCCCCAGGCTATGTCGGGTTCGACGAGGGTGGCCAGCTCACCGAGGCCGTCCGTCGCAAGAGCTACGCCGTGATCCTGCTCGACGAGATCGAGAAGGCGCACGCCGAGGTGTTCAACATCCTGCTCCAGATCCTGGAGGACGGGCACCTCACGGACGCCAAGGGCCGTCGCGTGGACTTCCGCAACACGATCATCATCATGACGTCCAACCTCGGGGCCGCGAAGATCCAGACCAACTCGTCGCTGGGCTTCCGGTCGATGGGCGACACCGCCGAGGCGCGGGCCTCCGCCAGCTACGAGCTCATGAAGGAGAAGGTCCAGCAGGAGCTGAAGGCGAACTTCCGCCCCGAGTTCCTCAACCGCCTCGACGCCACGGTGGTCTTCCGCAGCCTCACGGTCGAGGAGATCACGAAGATCGTGGACCTGATGCTCAAGCGCGTGCGCGAGCAGCTGAAGGCCCAGGGCATGGAGCTGGACATCACGCAGGCCGCCAAGGAGCACCTCATCAAGCTTGGCTACGACCAGGCCTATGGTGCCCGCCCGCTCCGCCGCACCATCCAGAACCTGATCGAGGACCCGCTGGCCGAGCACCTGCTGCTGGGCCGCTACAAGCAGGGCGACACGATCAACATCGACCTCGAGCAGGACGGCAAGGGCCTCGTGATGACCACGATCGAGGCGAAGACGCCCGTCGAAGCCTGACGCCGGCGTCACCGAGCGCCGCCGTGGCCAAGGCCCAGAGCCGGTACGTCTGCCAGTCCTGTGGCGCCGTGGTCCTCCGCTGGGAGGGCCAGTGCCGCACGTGTGGCGGGTGGAACACGCTCGTTGAGACCGTCGTCCGCGAACAGCCGCGTCCGCGGGCGTCCACGGCCGGCGCGACCGGCGTTGGCGGGGGCGCCACCCCGGTGGCCCTCTCGCACGCTGGCGAGGCGGAGCACGAGGTCCGGCGCCCGCTGGGCATCGGCGAGCTGGACCGCGTCCTGGGTGGAGGGCTGGTTGCCGGGTCGCTCGTGCTGCTGGGCGGTGAGCCCGGCATCGGCAAGTCCACGCTCCTCCTCCAGGCGGCAGCCGGCGTCGCACGCAGCGGCGGGACCGTCCTCTACGCCACCGGCGAGGAATCCGCGAGCCAGGTGCGTCTCCGGGCCACGCGCCTGGGGCTTGCCGACGGTGCCATCGGCGACGCGATCCGGGTGGTCGCCGAGACGGCCGTGGGCCGGATCACGGACCTCGCCCGCGGCGAGCGGCCCGCGCTGCTCGTTGTGGACTCCGTGCAGACCGTCGCCTCCGAGGAGCTGGACGGCCCCCCGGGATCCGTTGGCCAGGTGCGCGAGTCCACGCTCCGCCTGATGGAGCTGGCCAAGGCGGACGCTGTCCCGGTGATCCTCGTGGGACACGTCACCAAGGACGGCACGCTCGCCGGGCCCAAGACCCTGGAGCACCTCGTGGACGTCGTCCTCTCCGTGGAGGGCGACCGGACCGCCGGCCTTCGCCTGGTGCGTGCCGCCAAGAACCGCTACGGCTCCACCGAGGAGGTGGGTGTCTTCGAGATGGGAGACCGCGGCCTCGTGGAGGTCTCCGACCCCGCCCGGGCGTTCCTCGCGGAGCACGACGCGCCCGCGCCGGGCTCCGTCGTGGCGCCGGTGCTGGAGGGTTCGCGGCCGCTCCTGGTGGAGGTCCAGGCCCTAGTGGCTCCCACGGCCGCGCCGGCCCCGCGCAGGACGGCCTCCGGCGTGGACCACAACCGTCTCACGCTCCTGGTCGCCGTCCTGGGGCGGCGGGCCGGCATCGGCCTCGGCTCCCATGACGTCTATGCGAACCTCGCGGGC
>CAIYZX010000628.1 GCA_903930745.1 uncultured Chloroflexota bacterium
CCCATCTCCTGCATCGCCTTGTTGGAGATCGCCGCCACGGCATCCTTGGCCGCCTGGGAGCTCACGCAGGCGGTGAACTTGGCCTCGTCCAGGCCCGCGGCCACAGCGATCTTCGTCACGCGATCCATCACGAAGCCGCCGGCGTTCTCGCCGTCCTGGTTCTGGAAGACCCAGTGGGCGTAGTCCCAGTACTTGCCCTGCTCCAGGGCGCAGTACGCGCCGAGCGCCGGGTTCAGCGACTCGTCGCCGCCGCGGCCCAGCATGTCGATGTCGTGGTGGATGATCCGGAGCTTGCCGGTGGTGACGTACTTGGCGACCAGGCCGGGCTCGCTGTCCAGCGAGTTGCGGGCGCAGACCGGGCACTGGAAGTCGCCGTAGGTCTCCATGGTCACCGGGGCGTTGGCGTCGCCCAGCACGTTGTCGTGCATCACGGCGGCCGGATACTCGATGGCCGGGTCCGTGAGCTTGCCCGACGCCCGGTCGCCCAGCTGGCCGATGGCCACGATGGCGACGACCAGGATGCCGATGACGACGCCCGCAATGGTCATCGTCTGCGTGTTGATGAGGGACTTGCCGCCCCCGGATGATGAGCCACCGCGCTGGCGATCCGCGCGGGCGGCCTCGAAGCGGTCGCGGCGCTCGGCGGCGCGGCGCTCCTTGCGGGTGGACGGCGGAGTGTTCTTGCTGGCGCTCAGGGGAGGCCTCCCGTTCCGTGCTGCGCCGTTGACCCCGGTGGGTCCGGCGATGAACCAGTGATGCGGCGTGTCGTCCGCCCCGGCGGCACCCGGTCTGACCGGGGTGGCTGGGACCGCGCCATTGTGCGGCACAACCCGCAAGGAGGCGCAAGGCCGGAGGTCACTTGCATGGCCCCACGTTCTAGATGATACTGTGTCTCATATGGATCTCCCGATCGACCCCCACGAGGCCCCGGCAGGCGCCAAACGCCCGTCACACAGCCTTGATCACACAGAGCATGACCACGGCCATCGCCATGACGATGCGCTGGACCCGGCCCACGCCCTCGCGCACGCGGACGTCTGGCTCTCGGACGTCTCCGCGGGCTACGGCGACCGGACGGCGCTGGAGCACGTGACCATCGCCGTGGAGCCGGGCAGCCTCCTGGCTGTCGTTGGCCCCAATGGCGCGGGCAAGAGCACGCTCCTCAAGCTGATGGCGGGCCTCGCCCAGCCCTGGTCCGGACGCATCCAGATCCTGGGCGCACCCGCCGGCCGCGAGGCGCGGCGCGTGGCCTACGTCCCGCAGGCGGAGCTCGTGGACTGGCAGTTCCCTGTCACCGTGGAGGACGTGGTGATGATGGGGCGCTTCCCGCGCCTCGGACGCATCCGGCGCCCCGGGCGGGATGACCGCCGGGCCGTGGTGGACGCGCTGGAGCAGGTCCAGATGGCGGACCACCTGCGCACGCAGATCGGGCGGCTGTCCGGCGGCCAGCGGCGGCGCGTGTTCCTTGCGCGGGCCCTCGCGGCGGAGCCGGACCTGTTCCTGCTGGACGAGCCGGTGACCGGCATCGATCCCACAACCCAGGAGCTCCTCATGGACATCCTGGAGCAGCAGGCGGAGCGAGGCAAGACCGTGGTCGCCACCACGCATGACCTGGCCTGCGCGGCCAACCGCTTCCAGCAGGTCCTCGCCGTCAACCGGACGGTGGTCGCCTACGGCCCGTCCAACCTCGTGCTGGACGCCGGCGTCCTCGCCCGCGCGTACGGCGGCCACGTCCTCGTCCTGGGCGACAACACCATGGTCCTGGACGACGCCCATCACCACGACGACGCCCACCCGGGCGAGCGTCACTTCCACGAGCACTCCCACCGCTGATGGAACTCCTGCTTGAGCCCCTGGGCTCCCCCATCATCCTGCGCGCCATCCTCGCCTCGGCGATGGTGGGCGTCGTCTGCGCCGTCGTGGGCACGTACGTCGTGCTCCGCGGCA
>CAIYZX010000629.1 GCA_903930745.1 uncultured Chloroflexota bacterium
CAAGCGCAACCGCTTGTGCGTGGATGGTTGCGGTTGGCCGCGACGTGGCGAAACGGACCAGAGGGAGACACACCTGCTCCCCCGCGTGTGCCAGTGGTGTGCCACAGGTCCGGGCGAGGAACCGGCCAGAGAGGGGCCCGGGCGAGGGGCCGGCGGGCGAGGGGCCTCAACTATGGGGCGGTTCCGGGGTCAGCTGCGGAGGTCGGCGCGGAGTCTGCAGGAACTGGGCTGAGCTGCCAGGGTCAGGGGCGGTTTCGCCCCACTGTTGGGGGAGGAGCGCGGGGCACCAACGAGAAAGCGCCCGGGCCGCCGGGGAGGCGGGCCGGGCGCTTGCAGGGCGCTGGGTGAGGCCGCAGGGCCCACGACGGGCCTGCGGTGCCGCAGGGGCCCGGAACCGGGCCCCGCAGGCACGCGCGATGACGAGCGAGCGAGCCTAGCGGTTCTTCCGCTCGTCGATGATGATCGCGAGGATGATGATCACGCCCTTCACGATCAGCTGGTAGAAGGGCGAGACGCTGAGGAGGTCCAGGCCGTTGTTCATCACGCCGATGATCAGCGCGCCAACGACCGTTCCCCACACGGTGCCGATGCCGCCCGCGAAGGACGTGCCGCCGATGACGGCCGCCGCGATCGCGTCAAGCTCGTAGCCCATGCCAAGCGCCGGCGTGGCGGAGCCGACGCGGGACGTCACGATGATGCCGGCGAGGCCCGCCATGAGCCCCGAGAACATGTAGATGAGGACCTTGGTCAGGTTCAGGTTGACGCCGGACACGCGGGCCGCGGTCTCGTTGCCACCGATCGCGTAGACGTGTCGGCCAAAGCGGGTGTAGCCCAGCATGATGTGGGTCAGGACGACGACCACGAGGAAGATCACGATCGGCACGGGGATGGGGCCGAGGTAGCCCTGGCCCAGGACCAGGAAGTCCTGGGTGACGGTGGAGACCGGGCGGCCATTCGAGTACACGTAGGCGAGGCCGCGGGCGATCTGCATCATGCCCAGCGTGGCGATGAACGGGGGGATCCGCGTGAAGGCGATCAGCGCCCCGTTGACAAAGCCCATCGCAAGGCCCACGCCGAGGCCTGCAAGCACCGACACGATCATCGGCAGCTCAAGGCCGGGGTAGATGGCCTCCTTCCAGCCGAGCTGCTGGGTCAGGCTCGCCGTCACCACGGCCGCGAAGCCAAGGACGGAGCCCAGCGACAGGTCGATGCCCGTGGAGATGATCGCCAGGGTCACGCCAAGGGCAAGGAACCCGTACACCGTGATCTGGCGGACCACGTTGATCAGGTTCTGCGGCTTCAGGAACGAGTTGTTGGGCGAGAAGATCGCCAGGAGCGCGCACATCCCCAGGAAGATGAAGATGATCATGTACTTCCGGAGGAAGATGCCGGCGCGGCCCTGGCTCGCGGCGCCGGAGGTCGTTGCGGCTACGGTCATTCGCTGGATCTCCTGGCTACGCCGCGGACTGGTCGACCATCGGCGTCGCCAGCTCGAGGACCTTTTCCTGCGTTGCCTCGGCACGGCTGAGTTCGCCGGTGATCCGGCCACCCGCCATCACGAGGATGCGGTCGCTCATGCCGAGGATCTCGGGCATCTCGGACGACACCATCAGGATCGCCTTGCCCTGCTGGGCGAGACCCGACATGAGCCGGTGGATCTCTGACTTGGCGCCGACATCGATGCCGCGGGTGGGCTCGTCGATCATCAGGATGTCCGGCAGCGTCAGCAGCCAGCGGGAGACGAGCACCTTCTGCTGATTGCCGCCGGACAGGTTCTTGATCACCTGGTCAAGGCTTGGTGTCTTGATGGCGAGCGCGTCCTTCTGCCCGGTACACGCCGCCTCGATCCGGCCCTTCTGGACGACCCATCCCGGGCTGTAGGTCGGGAGGCTCGCCACGATCATGTTGTCGCGCACGGTGAGCACGCCCATGATGCCGGTCAGCTTGCGATCCTCGGTGAGGAGGCCCATGCCGGCGGCGATCGCGTCGGCGGGCGCGTGGACCCTGACGACCTTGCCGTTGATCTTGATGGTGCCGGCGTCCGCCTTGTGGATCCCGAACAGGGTCTCGAGGACCTCCGTCCGCCCGGCACCCATCAGGCCCGCCAGGCCCAGGATCTCGCCCTTGCGCAGGTCGAAGGAGATGTCCTCCACCACGCCCTTGCGCGTGAGGTCGCGCACGGACATGGCGACCTCGCCGATCTCCGCGTGCTCCTTGGGGAACATCTGCGTGAGCTCGCGGCCAACCATGAGGGAGATCAGCTTCCCGCGGTCCAGCTGCGACGCCGGCAGGGTGGCGACGTGCTTCCCGTCACGGAAGACGGTCACGAAGTCAGAGATCTTGAAGACCTCGTCCATCTTGTGCGTGATGTAGATGACCGCCACGCCGCTCGCCTTGAGCGACCCGATCATCCGGTGGAGGTGCTCCACCTCGCGCTCGGTGATCGCGGACGTGGGCTCGTCCATGATGATCAGCCGGGCGTCCGTGGAGATGGCCTTCGCGATCTCCACCATCTGCATCTGGGCGACCGAGAGCTCCTTCATGACGCTCTTCGGGTTCACCGCGATGGACCAGCGGTCGAACACGGCCTGGGCCATGAGGACCATCTTCCTGTGGTCCACGAGCCCCAGCCGGTTCGTGGGCTCACGCCCGAGGTACATGTTCTCTGCGACCGACATCGCGGGAACGGGCGACAGCTCCTGGTGGATCATCGCGATGCCGTTCGCCAGCGCCGTGGAGCTGTCCGGGATGGTGACCGTGCGGCCGCCAAGCTCGATCTGGCCACTGTCTGCGCGGTAGATCCCCGCCAGGACCTTCATGAGCGTGGACTTGCCGGCGCCGTTCTCGCCCATCAGCGCGTGGACGGTCCCCGCCTCAACCTCGAGGTGGACATCGTCAAGCGCCTGGACGCCGGGGAACAACTTGGAGATCCCCGTCATGCGGAGGAGCACTTCCTCAGCCATGCCCTGCCTCACCCTGCACCAGGTGCCATGCCGCGGCCCTGCACCGATGGCATGGACATCCTCGGAAACAATAAGGCTCGGAAGCCCAGCGAACCGGGCCTCCGAGCACTCCCAATCAAGGGTAGGAGTCCCGGATCGGCGGAGCCGACCCGGGAGACCGGTTCCTAGTTGGCGCCCAGGAAGTCGGCGATGTTGTCCATCGTCACGAGGACGTAGGGGATGTCCACGTAGTCCGGGACGGTCTTGCCGCCGATGAGGTCCACGGCCGCCTGCACGCCGCCGGCACCCTGGCCCTTGGCATCCTGGAAGACGGTGGTGGCGAGCTCGCCGGCCTGCATGGAGGCGAGCGCCTCGGAGGTGGCGTCAACGCCGCCCACGAGGATGCCCTCGCCGGCCTTCAGGGAGATGCCCGCGGCCTTGATGGCGTTGATGGCGCCGAGCGCCATCTCGTCGTTGTTGGCGCAGACAACCATGCCGGCCTTGAGCTTGCCGCTCTGGAGCCAGTTCTCGGTGAGGGTCTGGGCCTTGGCGCGGTCCCAATCGCCGGTCTGGGTGTCCACAACGGTCATGCCCGCGGCAGCGGCCTTCTCGTTGCAGCCCTGGGTGCGGAGGACGGCGGCCTCGTTGGTGACCTGGCCCTCGAGGATGACCACGTCGCCCTTGTTGCCGGCGAGCTTCGCAAGCTGCTCCATCTCGACCTGGCCCGCGAACAGGGAGTCAGAACCCACGTACGGGACGCCCGCGATGGACGGGTTGCGGTTGACGAAGACGAGCGGGATGTTCGCGGCCTTCGCGGCGTCAGCCATCGGCTGGGCGGCGGAGGTGTCCACCGGGACCACGATGATCGCGCTCACGCCCTGCGAGACGAAGTTCTCGACCTGGCTCAGCTGCGCGGCGACGTCGTCCTTGGCGTCCGTGATGTTGACGGTGACGCCGAGCTCGGTGGCCTTGGTCTTCATGCCGTCCTGAACGCGGGACAGGAAGGTGTCCGAGTTCGGGAAGGCGACGCCGATCGTGATCGCAGCCGGGGCCGGGGTGGCCGGAGCCTCGGTGGCCGGGGCCGGGGTGGCCGGAGCCTCGGTGGCCGGGGCCGGGGTGGCCGTGCTGCCACCGCACGCGCTCACGAACAGAGCGCCGGCCATCAGGAGGCCCGCGATCCGTGCCTTGCTGTTGATCATGTGTCCTCTACTCCTCCGCCAATATGGCTTGGCTGTGATTCCGCGGGGCGCCGGCTCGGTTGTCCCTCTGAGCTGTAGGTCGCTATCCGCGTAATCGATTGCGGACATTAGCCGAGCCGCAAGCGTCCGTCAACCCCGATGTTGTAATCGTTTGTACGGCGGGGGTCCGTCCCACGCACGAGCACCTCCGCCGGGGGTTGCACGGCGGCGAAAAGGGGCCGAACGGCCCGCATCAACGATGCATTCTCCGATACTCCGGCGATCTCCGCTGGCGACCGTCTCGGGCTCTCCGGGCCCCAGAGGCATCCCCCCAGTGCTCAACCTCCGGCTGCGATCACCTCCTCGATCGTCACGCGGCGCCCCTGGCGGGCGCTCCAGTCCGCAGCCTCCAGCACACGCTGGACGGCCAGGCCATCGGCGAAGTCCGGCCGCACTCGGCCACCCTCCGCCACCGCCGTCACGAACGCCCGGGTCATGGATTCCTGCGTCCGGAAGACGTCTCGGTACGTGTTGTGGACGGTGTCCCGGCGGGCGCCCTTCCAGATGTGCTCCGGGATGGGCAGCTCACGGGGGGTCGTCTCGTCGGCCCGGCAGCCCTCCACGCGCTGGATGGTCTTCCAGTCGCACATGGAACGCAGCGTGCCGCCGCTGCCGTGCAAGTCCAGCTCGTGGCGCTGCCCGAACGGCCCCGGCTCGTGCGCCAGGGAGGTCAGGTGCAGCGACCCGGTGGCCCCGTTCTCGAACTCCAGGGCGAGGATCACGGCGTCATCGGCCACTTCGAACGGCGCGCCGTCCGGGCGCGGCCCACGCGGGACGATGTGGCTCATCACGGCGCTCACCGCCCGGATCTCCCCGTAGAGCCAGCGCGCCATGTCCACCCAGTGGGAGCCAAGGTCGCCCAGGATCCCGGAGCCCGCCTCGCCCACGTCGAAGCGCCAGGCGTACTCGCCGGAGCGTCCGAACCCCGTGTAGTAGCGGAGGTTGAGGTGGTACGGCCGCCCGATCCACCCCTGGTCCACGAGCTCGTGCAGGTAGACGTTGGCCGGCATGTTGCGATACGTGAACGGCACCGCGGTGGCCACCCCGGCGCGCTCGGCCGCCTCGGCCATCTCCCGCGCGTCGGCTGCCGACAGCGCGAGGGGCTTCTCGCACAGGACCGAGATCCCCCGCTCCAGCGCCGCGAGGGCGGTGGCCTTGTGGGACTTGTTCGCCGTGAGCACGAGGAGGATGTCAAGCTCCTCCGCGTCCAGCATGGCGTCCAGGCTGTCGTATGCCGCGGGGATCCCCCACTGCGCAGCGAACTCCCGGGTGTGCTCCGGCCGGCTGCCGCCCACGACGGCACGAATGTCCGCGCGCGGGTGACCGGTGATCGCCGGCAGGTACATGGCGTCCGCCCACCAGCTGGTGCCGGCGACGCCGATGCGTGCGCGTTCCATCGTCTCCCTCTCCTTCGGCGTCACAGGCCGAGGCCCCGCAGGTACTCGCGGTTCCTCCGGGCGCTCTCCTTGGGATGGCCCATGCCCGGCAGGATGTCCTGCTCCACCACGATCCAGCCGTCGTAGCCCGTCTCCCGCAGGGCGGCGAGGACGCCCGGGAAGTCCACGGAGCCCTTGCCCAGCTCGCAGAAGACGCCGTGGCCCGTGGAGGTGAGCCCGTGCCAGCCCTCACGCCGGGACTGGGCCATCACCGCCGGGTCCGCGTCCTTGAAGTGGACGTGCCAGATGCGGCTGCCGAGCTCGCGCACCGCGTCCACGGGGTCCTCGCCCGTACCGAACAGCCAGTGCCCCGTGTCCAGGCAGACGCCGACCAGGTCCGGGTCCGTCATGTCGAGGAAGCGGCGGACCTCGGCGCCGGTCTCAACGAGTGTGCCCAGGTGCTGGTGGAGCACCGTGCGCACGCCGGCCTCGTCGCGGACCCTCCGCGCCAGGCGGTTGGCCGCCGCAGCGTAGATCTCCCACTGCTCGTCCGTGAGGCCCATCTCCGGCGTGATCCGCCCGGCGTTCTCGCCGCGGACCGGGTTGCCGTACGGGTCGTTCCCCAGCACGATCATCGTCTGGGGCCCGCCCACCGCCGCCAGCAGCCGGCCGATCCTGACCGCATCCTCCTCGCCCTGCGCGTGGCGGGCGGG
>CAIYZX010000630.1 GCA_903930745.1 uncultured Chloroflexota bacterium
CTCGGATCGCGGCACGCTGCTGGGCAAGATCCTGCGGCTGGACCTGCTGGGGGCCCCGGAGGGCGCGCCGTACGCCGTCCCGGCGGACAACCCGTTCCTGGCAGTGGACGGGGCACGGCCGGAGATCCTGCACCTGGGCCTTCGCAACCCGTTCCGGGCGTCGGTTGACGCCGCGACCGGCAACCTCTGGATCGGCGACGTTGGCCAGGGCACCTGGGAAGAGGTGGACGTGGCGGCCCGGGACGCGCGGGGCCTGGACTTCGGGTGGCGCAGGTGGGAGGCTCGCCACTGCTTCAACCCCGGGACCGGCTGCGATGCCGCGGGCGTGACCCAGCCGGTGGTGGAGTACCGCCACGAGCAGGGCTGCTCCGTCATCGGCGGACCGGTCTACCGGGGCGCGGCGCTCCCGGAGCTGCGCGGCGCCTACCTGTTCGCGGACTTCTGCTCCGGGCGCCTGTGGGCGATCGATGCGGGCTCTGCGGACGCGGCGGGGCCGCTGCTGGACCCGGTGCTGCTCGCGGAGACGGGACGCAGCATCAGCGCGCTGGGCACGGACGATGCCGGCGAGGTGTACGTCACGGACCTCGCGGCGGGCGAGGTGCTCCGCCTGCTGTCCGCCGCCGCGCCCTAGACGACGGCGCTGGTCTCCTGCCGGCTCACGCGAGCGACCGCGGGCGCGACGGGGCGGAGGAAGAGCAGCAGGACGACGACCACGTACCCGGCCCAGACGACGAACGTGGTGATCTCCGGCTGGCTCGTGTAGCCAAGGAGGGCACGCAGGAACTCGCCTGCCACCAGGATGGCGCCGGCCGGCGCACCGTCCATCGCCTTGTGGGGCAGGATCGCGGAGATGTCGAACGCGGTCTGCGTCCCCACGCCGATCCAGCCGATCTCGATGAGCTCGTGCATGGCCCGCGAAAGCAGGCCCGCGGCGATGAAGATCAGCGCGATGCCGGTCCACCGGAAGAACGTGCGCAGGTCGATCAGCCGTGCACCGCGGTAGAAGCCCACGCCCAGGACGACCGCGATGGCGACGCCAAGAGACGCGCCGAGGAGCACCGATCCAGCCCCTGCGTCCGCGCTTGCGGCCTGGCCCACGAGGAAGAGTGCGGTCTCCAGGCCCTCGCGGATCACCGCGGTGAAGGCGAGGAGCGCGAGACCCAGGGCGCCGCTCTCGGTCAGGACCTTGTCAACGGCGGCGTGCAGCTCGGACCGCACCGAGGCGGACTGGCGGCGCATCCAGAACAGCATCCATGTGACCACGGCGGCGGCGACCAGCATGGTGCCGGCCTCGAACAGCTGCTCGTATGGAGTCCCGAGCTCCCCGATCGTCAGAAACAGCGCGGTGCCGGCGGCGAGGCTGAGCGCGACCGCGGCCGCGGTGCCTGCCAGGATCCGCCCGAAGTGGCGGCGGTTCCCCGTGCGCGCGAGGTACGCGAGGATGATGCTGACGATCAGCGCGGCCTCAACGCCTTCCCGGAGACCGGTGAGCAGACCGCTGGTGAGGGACCCGACGTCCACGTGCGCTCCTGGGTCCGCAGGCGTCTGGGGTACATGGCGGGACGCGGCCTGCGGTGGGGGCATGGTAGTGCACCCTGCAATCAAACGTCAAGTGCGCTTGATGTTCCCGCAC
>CAIYZX010000631.1 GCA_903930745.1 uncultured Chloroflexota bacterium
CTCGGATCGCGGCACGCTGCTGGGCAAGATCCTGCGGCTGGACCTGCTGGGGGCCCCGGAGGGCGCGCCGTACGCCGTCCCGGCGGACAACCCGTTCCTGGCAGTGGACGGGGCACGGCCGGAGATCCTGCACCTGGGCCTGCGCAACCCGTTCCGGGCGTCGGTTGACGCCGCCACCGGCAACCTCTGGATCGGCGATGTGGGCCAGGACACCTGGGAGGAGGTGGACGCGGCGGCCCCGGACGCACGGGGCCTGGACTTCGGGTGGCGCCGGTGGGAGGCGCGCCACTGCTTCAACCCCGGGACCGGCTGCGATGCCGCGGGCGTGACCCAGCCGGTGGTGGAGTACCGCCACGAGCTGGGCTGCTCCGTCATCGGCGGACCGGTCTACCGAGGTGCGGCGATCCCGGAGCTGCGCGGCGCCTACCTGTTCGCGGACTTCTGCTCGGGGCGCCTGTGGGCGATCGATGCAGGCTCTGCGGACCCGTCGGGACTGCTGCTGGACCCGGTGCTGCTCGCGGAGACGGGACGCAGCATCAGCGCGCTGGGCACGGACGACGCCGGCGAGGTGTACGTCACGGATCTCGCGGCGGGCGAGGTGCTCCGCCTGGTGTCCGCAACCGCGCCCTAGGCGGCGGCGCTGGTCTCCTGGCGGCTCACGCGGGCGACCACGGGCGCGATGGGGCGGAGAAAGAGCGCCAGCACCAGGACCACGTACCCGGACCATGCCAGGAACGTGGTGATCTCCGGCTGGCTCGTGTAGCCCAACAGTGCGCGGAGGAACTCGCCCACCACGAGGATCGCGCCGGCCGGCGCCCCGTCGATCGCCTCGTGCGGCAGGATCGCGGAGATGTCGAACGCGGTCTGCGTCCCCACGCCGATCCAGCCGATCTCGATGAGCTCGTGCATCGCCCGGGACAGCAGGCCTGCGGCGAGGAAGATCAGCGCGATGCCGGTCCAGCGGAAGAAGGTGCGCAGGTTGATGACGCGGGCGCCGCGGTAGAAGCCCACGCCCAGGACGACCGCGATGGCGAGACCCAGGAACGCGCCGAGGAGGACGGCACCGGCACCCGTGTCCGCGCTGGCGGCCTGGCCAACGAGGAAGAGCGCCGTCTCGAGTCCCTCGCGGATGACCGCGGTGAAGGCCAGGAGCGCGAGGCCCATGGCGCCACCCTCGGTCAGGACCTTGTCAACCGCGGCGTGGAGATCCGAGCGCACCGAAGCGGACTGGCGGCGCATCCAGAAGAGCATCCAGGTGACCACGGCGGCCGCAACCAGCATGGTGCCCGCCTCGAACAGCTGCTCGTACGGGGACCCGAACTCACCAATCGTCAGGAAGAGCGTGACGCCGGCGGCGAGGCTGACGACGACCGCGGCTGCCGTGCCGGCGAGGATCCGCCCGAAGTGGCGGCGGTTCCCCGTGCGCGCGAGGTACGCGAGGATGATGCTGACGATCAGCGCGGCCTCAACGCCTTCCCGAAGGCCGGTGAGGAGACCGCTGGTGAGGGACCCGACGTCCACGTGCGCTCCTGGGTCCGCAGGCGTCTGGGGTACATGGCGGGACGCGGCCTGCGGTGGGGGCATGGTAGTGCACCCTGCAATCAAACGTCAAGTGCGCTTGATGTTCCCGCAC
>CAIYZX010000632.1 GCA_903930745.1 uncultured Chloroflexota bacterium
GGTGCCGCCGGGCCGCGTGTACAGCAGGTCAACGGCGCTGGCGGCGCCCACGGTGGCGGACGCGGGACGCGTGCTGATGGTCACCGTGGACGACTTGATCGCCGCAGAGCAGTAGCCGTTCGGGTCGTAGCTCACGGAGGTGGCAGACCAGGAGGGTGACGTGAGGAAGGCGGGTGCCGGCTGCGTGGGTACCGGAGTCGGCGTTGGGACGGGCGTCGCGGTCGGAGCGGGCGTGGGGGTTGGAGCGGGCGTGGGGGTTGGAGCGGGCGTGGGCGTTGGGACGGGCGTGGGCGTTGGGACGGGCGTGGGCGTTGGGACGGGCGTGGGGGTTGGCGTCACCGCCGTCGCCGGGCAGACCACGACGGAGAACCAGCCGCCGGCGCTCCACGCCGTGAGGCCGCCTGACGAGGTCGCCCTCGCCTGCAGCGTGAGCGTGCCCGCTGTGCTGATCAGCCGGTCAACGTCCGTGGAGATCACGCCGGACCACGTTGCGCCGGCAGTGGTGTCGGACGTCTTCGTCATTGCGACGCGGCCACCGGTCCCGTTCGGGCGCGTGTAGAAGAGGTCCACCGTGACCGCGGCACCAACCGTGGACGTGGCCGGCCTGGAGGTGACGGTCACCGTTGCCGCACGCACCGAGGACGGGCAGTAGCCATTGGCGTCGTAGCTGATGGACGTGGCGGACCAGGTCGGCGCCGCCACGAAGCCGGGCGCGGGGGCGGGCGCCGGCGTGGGCGTGGGCGTGGGCGTGGGCGTTGTGCCCGGACTGGTCGCCAGCGCCCGGTCCGCCCGGACGAGACCCCAGCCGTAGTAGTCGTCTCGGCCGGACGTGCCCAGGTCCGTCGCGCTCTGCTCCAGCGCGTTCTCGATCTGCACCGGCGTCCAGCCGGGCTGGGCGGACTTGAGCAGGGCGGCGACCGCGGCGACGTGCGGAGCGGCCATGCTGGTGCCGCTCATCTGCGCGTACCCGCCCGCGGGCGTCAGCGACAGCGTGCCGACACCGGGTGCCGCGATGTCCACCCACTGGTTGTACGTGGAGAAGGAGGCACGGGCACTGGTGTTGTCCACGGCCGCCACGCTGATGACGTGGTCCAGGGCCGCCGGATAGCTCACGCCGTTGCCGCTGGAGCCGCTGTTCCCTGCGGATGCGATGATCGTGATGCCGGCGCTCCACGCGGCGTCGAAGGTGGGCTGGAACGGCGCGTACTGGGTGGCCGTGCCGATGCCTCCGAGGCTCATGCTGATCACGTTGGCGCCGTGGGTGCGCGCCCAGTCCACGCCGTCGAGGATGTCGGCCCAGCTGCCGGACCCGGTGTCGCCCAGGACCTTGACCGGCATGAGCTGCACGTTGGGGGCGATGCCTGCGATGCCCACGCCGTTGTTCGCCTGGGCCACGATGGTCCCGGCGGTGTGCGAGCCGTGTCCGTGGACGTCCGTCACGTCCGTGGTGTTGAGGATCTCGTTGCGGGGCCAGACGATCGAGGCGCCGGCGAGGTCCGGGTGATTGACGGCCAGACCGGTGTCCAGCACCGCAACGGTCACGGTTCCGCTGCCGCGCGTGGTCTGCCATGCCGCCGGCACGCCGATCAGCGGCAGATCGCCCTGGTAGGAGCCGTAGTACGGATCGCCGGGCGGCGTCACGCCGTCCGTGGGCCAGCCGGTGGCGAAGACCTGGAAGTCCGGCACGACGGCCTTGATCCGGGGGTCCATCCGCAGGCGGGCTGCGGCCTGGGCGGGCGTCTCTCCCGCGCGGGCGGTCACCACGCTGCGCCGGCCATGCTGCGATCCGGTGATGCCGGCGGCATCGGCCAGGCGGGGCGAGGGCGCGTCCTTCCAGACGACGATCAGCCGGCCCTGGTACGCCCGGTTGTCTGCAGCGTTCACCTGCGCCACGCCACCGACGGGGAGGAGGCCCAGCACCATCGTCGCGATGAGCACGGCCACCGGGAGCCGGCGGATGAGGATGCGGAACGCCACGATCTGGTTCCCCTGGGCTGCAGCCACGTGACACACGGCGGACAAGGACGTCACACGTGGGGTATCGGGGCACCGGCAGCGGAGGCCGCTCCCACCTTCGTCACGTCGGGTGGGCGACGAAGGTCACTGCACGAACGGGGGTGGCCGGTGCGGACCCGCACCGGCCACGAGGAGGCGGGAGCCCTGCGGCTCAGCCCTCCTCGCCCTCGGCGGTGAAGACGAGTCCCGCGGCGCCCTGCGTCAGGGTGAGCTGGCCGCCGTCGATGGCATACGCCACGGTGCCGGCCAGGATGGAGGCCATCACGCCCTCCACCTCCGCCCCGGCGCCAATGCAGGCCATCTTGGTCATCATCAGCGCGCCGAACTCCAGCTTGCCGTCGCCCACGGTCACCGGGCCGCCGCCGCTGTTGCAGCCGAACTGGATCTCGGCCTGGCCGGCCTTGATGGTGAGCGAGGCCACCACGTCACCCGGGACGGACGACGCGACGCCGCCCTCGCCCAGGATGGTGGCGAGAACCCAGCGCGTGCCCTGTAGCGGACGATCCGGGTTCGCCACCTGCTCGTCCTCGAGCTCCACCACCACGCCGTCCTTCTCCAGGCGGAGCGTGGCCCCGTCCAGGGTGGCCTTGGCGCCCGAGATGAAGGCGCTGAACCAGTCGTCCTGCGTCATCCACTGCTGGTCGCAGGCCATCTCCGTCATGGAGACCTGGTTGGTGCCGATGACGCTGTCCGTGAGCGTGAACGCGCCGCCGAAGGTGTTGCAGCCGCCGCTGCCGCCGATGTTCCCCCCGTCGAAGCGGAGGCGGAGGCGCGTGACGTCTGCGAGGTCGTGGCCGGTGATCCTCCTGCCCAGGTACGTGTGGCCGTCGAGGGCACCACCGGGGCCCGGGGCAACCGCCGTGGGCGGCGCGGGCGTGGGACCGGACGAGGCCGGGGGCGTGGCCGCGGCTCCCGAGCATGCGGCGAAGGTGAGCACGACGAGTGCCAGGGCTGCGATGCGGGTGGTCTTGCGCATGAGGACGATCTCCGTGGAGGCGGTCTGTGGCAACACCCGCCAGACGACGGCCCCCGGCACCCGGTTCCCTTCCGAAGGGCGCCTGGGTCAGCGGGCGGTGATCACGGTCACCGCGAGCGCCCCAAGTCCCGCGATCCAGAGCACGGAGGCGAGGGACTGGACCACCCAGAACGAGCGATGCAGCGTCTTGTGGCGCATCCCGAAGAAGACGATCCAGGCGCCCGCCGCCCCGCCCGCGAGGCAGAGGAGCCACAGCGTGCGCTCGCGGATCCTGGGCAGGCGCTGCCGGGCGGCGCGCTTGTCGTACGCGTACATGCCGGCGGTCAGGACGTTGACCCCGAACAGGTAGAGGAGAAGGGGCTGGAGCCAGGGCGGTTGCATCGGGATCGGTCGGTTGGCTCGGGCGTCAGCGCGCGTACTCGGCGCCGCGAGTGGAGGCGATGGACGCCCGTGCGGGCAGGGCCGTCCCCACGAGGTCGCGGTGCGTGCCAAGGCCCGCCGCCCGGCAGTGATCCGCCAGCTCGTCCGCGAGGCGCACCGGGAGCATGGGGTCCGCGAGCGCCGCGACGCCCACGCCCACCGCGGACGCCCCGGCGGCCAGGAAGTCCAGCACGTCCGCGAGCGTGCTGACGCCGCCGTAGCCGATGACCGGGAGGTCCACGCTCTGGGCCACCTCGAAGACCACGCGCAGCGCGATGGGCCGCAGCGCGGGCCCGCACAGGCCGCCATACACGGACCCCAGGGCGGGCGAGCGCCGGTCCGCCGCGAGGGCGAGTGCCGGGAGCGTGTTGACCGCGGAGATCGCATCGGCCCCGGCGTCCTCGGCGGCGCGGGCGATGGCCCGGACGTCCGCGGCGGCGGGCGTCAGCTTGGCGATCACCGGCAGCTCGCAGGCTCGGCGCACGGCGGAGACGGCGCTCCCCGTGGAGCCGGCGTCCAGGCCGAAGGCCTGCCCGCGCCCGGAGCCCGCACACGAGAGGTTGATCTCCACGGCGGCGATGCCGGGCACGCCATCGAGGCGCCGCGCGGCGTCCGCGAGATCCGCGGTGGAGTCACCGCACAGGTTGAGGATCACGGGGATGTCCCA
>CAIYZX010000633.1 GCA_903930745.1 uncultured Chloroflexota bacterium
GCGGAGCATGGCCGGGAACTCGCGCAGGCTCCAGTCCTCCTGGAGCGTGAAGTGGCCCGCCCGGGGCTCCAGGCTGAGGGTCCGCGTGGTGACCGCGCCGAATCGCTCCAGCGGCACCCACTGGGCGATGGGCGAGAGGCCATAGAGGATGACCTTGCGCTTGCTGGCGCCGTAGCCCAGGAGGCTGGCGCTGGTCAGGAGCCGGTTGCGGAGGCGGATGCCGTTGAGGTCGATGGTCACGGGCGCAAGTATGCGGGACGCGCCGCCCGAGGCCCATGGGCTGCTGCCGGATCGGCGAGGTCAGGCGGCGGGGCCGAACTCCTCGCGGAGCGGGCGATGGACGTCCGCCCAGGCCTGTTCGAGGACCGCGGGGCCCAGGGCCGCCGGCACGCCGATGACCATCTCCGTGGCGCCCGCGGCCACCATCTCCCGGGCCCTGGCCAGCGCGAGGGCCCGCGACGGCGCGTCCGAGGAGCAGTGCACCTGGCCGATGAGCTCGAAGCCCGCCGGGTCCCGGCCCTCGGCCTCGAGTGCCGCGCGCAGCATGTCCCGCTTCTCGATGAAGTAGTCCACCTGTCCGGCCTCCGTGCCGGTGAGGATCCAGCCGGCGGCACGCCGCGCGGCCAGGGCGATGCCCCGCGGCTTCTGGCCGCCCAGGATGATCGGCGGACCGCCGGGCGTGAAGGGGCCCGGGGCGCAGACCGCGCCGTCCAGCGGGTAGTTCGGGTCCGGGCGCGTGACGCCGGGCAGGGCCAGCGCGTCGGGGGACCAGAGCGCCTGGAGCACCTCCACCGCGGAGACGAGCCGGCTGATCCGCTCCCCGATGGGCGGCAGCGGGATGGCGAACGGCTCGTGCTCGCCCTCGAACCAGCCCGCGCCAAGGCCAAGGGCGAAGCGCCCCTGGGTGGCGTGGTCCATCACGATCGCCGCCTTGGCCACGAGGACCGGGTGGCGGAACGTGTTGGAGAGGACCCCGTGCCCGATACGGACGCCCGGCACCCGGTGGGCAAGGACCGCCGCCAGCGTGAACGCCTCGAGGGATGCGCCCGGGACATCCGGGTTCATGTCCGTGAGGTGGTCGTTGAGCCACGCGCCGTCCCAGCCGCCCTGCTCGCCCGCGAGCGTCCAGGTGGCATCGAGCGTCGCGAAGTCCGCGCGCTGCGGCGATGTCTTGAACGAGATCCGCAGGCCCATCGCGCGCCGGTGCTCCGTCTTCGGTTCGGTCTCGGTCTTCGGCCGGCCTACCGCACGTCGTCGGCGCGGGCTGCGAGCGCACGGCGGAGCGGGGCCCCGGACGTGATCGCGCCCTCGGACGCCGACGAGACCAGCGCGGCGTACTTCGCCATCACGCCGGTGGTGTAGTTCGGCGCGGGCGGGGACCAGCGGGCGCGGCGCTCGGCCAGCACCTCGGGCGCCACCTCGATGTTCAGCTCCTTGGCATCCACGTCCACGGAGATGATGTCGCCCTCCTCGATGAGCGCGATGGGACCGCCCACCGCCGCCTCGGGCGCCACGTGGCCGATGACCAGGCCGTGCGTGCCGCCGGAGAAGCGCCCGTCCGTGATCAGCGAGATCTCCAGGCCGATGCCCTGGCCCTGGATGGCGCCCGTGACCGAGAGCATCTCCTGCATGCCGGGACCGCCAACCGGGCCCTCGTAGCGGATGACCACCACGTCACCCGGGACGATCTTGCGGGCCTGGACGGCCTCGAAGCAGGCGTGCTCGCTGTTGAACACGCGCGCCGGGCCGCGGTGGCTGCGGCGCTCGTGGCCCGCCAGCTTCACCACGCAGCCCTCGGGTGCGAGGGAGCCCTTGAGGATCGTGAGGCCGCCGAACGGCTTGATGGGGGTCTCGATGGGCTTGATCACCGGCTGGCCGGGGGTCTCCACGACGTCCGCCGCGATCTTCGCCAGCGTCCGCCCGTCCACGGTCTTCTCGTCGCCGTGGAGCAGGTTCGCCTTGAGGAGCTCGCGGGCCACGAGGGCCACGCCGCCCGCCTCGTACAGGTCCGCGGCGAGGTACCGGCCGCCCGGGCGCATGTCGCCGATGAGCGGGGTGCGATCCGCGACCTGCGCGAAGTCGTCCACGGTCCACGGGATGCCGAACTCCGCGGCGATCGCCGGGGTGTGCAGCACGGCATTGGTGGAGCCGCCGGTGGCCGCGACGCCCGCGACCGCGTTCTCGAAGCTGTTCCGATTGACCAGCGAGGACGGGCGGATGTCGTGGTGGACGAGCGTCATGACGAGCTCGCCGGCCTTGCGCGCGGCCTCGTCCTTCTTGGGATCCTCGGCCGGGATGCCGTTCATGCCCGCCGGGCTGAGGCCCAGGAACTCCATGAACATGGACATGGTGTTGGCCGTGAACTGGCCACCGCAGGCGCCGGCGCCGGGGCAGGAGCCGCTCTCC
>CAIYZX010000634.1 GCA_903930745.1 uncultured Chloroflexota bacterium
CGCGCCGGATCGCGCGCCGGATCGCGCGGCGTTCAGTCCGCCGCAGCCTCCAGCACGCCGGAGCGCCGGACCACGAGGCCCGCGGTGGTGCCCTGGACCAGCAGCGTGATCAGGACCACGCCGTACACGGCACCCGTGACGAGATCCCGGTTCGGCATGTCCGCGGGCAGCGAGAGCACCAGGGCCACCGCGATGGCGCCACGCAGCCCGGACCAGAACACCACGTGCAGGAAGCCCGTGGAGATGGGCCCGCCAATGGGACGGATGCGCGACCCGATGCCCACCAGGCCGTACGTGGAGATGGCCCGGCCGGCCGTCATCGCGACGAACGCGACCGCGATCAGCGGGGCGGCGGTCACGAGCAGCGCCGGGCTGATCACGAGGCCCATGAGCAGGAACGTCAGGGCGGTGAGCAGGAAGGCGATGACCTCCCATGTCTCCCCGATGACCTCGCGCGCGTGGTGCGTGATCGGCTTCGGCGACGAGAGGCTCGCGAGCACGAGGCCAACCACCACCGTGGCGATAATCCCGGACTGGTGGAGCCGGTCCGCGAGCAGGTAGGTGCCGTACGCGCCAACCACGGTGATCGTCACCTCGAGGAGGTGGTCGTCCGTGAGGCCAAGCAGGAAGCCCGCAACCCTGCCGGCGACCAGGCCCAGCACCGCACTGATCGCCACGGTGGCCACGAAGGAGAGCACGCCATCGGCCAGGGTGACCGGCTCCGCGAGCGCCCGCAGCGCGATCGCGAAGAGGACCACGCCCGTGCCGTCGTTGAGGAGGCTCTCCGCCTCCACCGCGGTGGCGAGGCGCCCGGGTGCGCCGATGCGCTTGAACAGCGCGACAACCGCGACCGGATCCGTCGCGGACACGATGGCGCCCAGCAGGAACGCAGTGGGAAGGTCCAGGCCGGTGAGCACGTTCGCCGCCACGGCCACGAGGCCGGCGGTGACCAGCACGCCCGGTGCCGCCATGACGCTCACCATGGGGAAGGCGCTGCGGAGGTGGCCCACGTCCATCTTGTACGCGGCCTCGAAGACGAGACCCGGCAGCAGGACCGCCAGGATCAGCTCGGAATCCACCGTGACCAGCTGCTGGTCCGGCAGCAACGCGCCAAGACCCAGGCCGGCGAGGACCAGGGCAACCGAGTAGGGGACGGGGATGCGCCGGGTGGCCAGGGCGACGAGCGCAGCGATCCCCAGCAGGACCACGAAGAGCTCGATGCCCAGGGGTCCCGCGCCGTGGGGCTCTGACATCAGCCGTCAGGGTACCGTGCTCGGATCCGCCCTGGAGCGGATCGGCCGGGGGTGCGAGGGCCGTAGACGCCGACGAACCGCCGGTCAGGGAGGATGGACCGACGGTTCGCTGGTTTCTTTGCACTGAGCCCGCCGGGAGGGAGGATGGCCAGCGGGCTCACCTGTCGCGAGGACCGAACTCGCGACAGCGGTTCGGCACACAGGAACTCTCGCGCAGGTGCGCGCATCGGGCCATTCCCCGTTGGTGGCACGTGCCGCATCCCCCGGAAGAGGGTGGGCTCAGCGGCTCGTGAGCGTGATGTCGTGGACCAGGATGCCCAGGGCGCCCGAAGCCTCCAGCAGCAGTGCGCCGGCCACGAGCCCGACCAGGGCGACCAGCAGCACGTACTCCCCGAGGCGTTGCGCAAGGCGGGCCGGGTCAAGGACGGAGTCGTGCCGGCCGTTCGAGCGGGGGCGGGTGGTGGTGGCTGACGAGGTGACGGTCTGCCAGGTGGCCATCGGGTACGAGCCTTCTGCGCGGTGGGTCCATGGTCCCCCGAGTGGGGGTACCCGTTCGTGGGGGGTATCGGCGCA
>CAIYZX010000635.1 GCA_903930745.1 uncultured Chloroflexota bacterium
CACCCGCACACCAGGGTGTACGCCCCGGTCATGGACGACGTGGAGGAGGACGTGAGCCTCCTGCAGCTCCTGAACAACCTCAACACGCGAATGACGACGGGGCGTGTGCTGCTGAGCGACGGCACGGTCTACGTGGCCATCGAGGTGCGCGGGGCGCCGCCGGACCGCTGGGACCTGCAGTGGGCGTGCGAGGGCGTGTCCATCGTGGCGCACGAGCTCACGGGGGAGATTGGCAACGCGAGGCATGCCCTCGCTGCGGAGGCGGCCGGCGGCCTCGTCAACTGACGAGCCCAAGGGGGGAGTCGCCGGCCGGGCAGGGGAGGCCCGGCAAACGGAGAGGGGGCGCCGGTCACCCGACGCCCCCTCCACCGCTCACATCATCTTGAAGCGGGGACCCTCACCGCCCTCGGGCGGCTGCCAGAGGATGTTCTCCTCCGGGCACTTCACCGCACAGGTCATGCAGTGGAGGCAGTTGGACGCGGACAGGACGATCTTGCCGCCGTCCCACCGGTACACCTGGCCCGGGCAGAAGTGGGTGCACGAGTTGGCGTAGTCCTTCTCGCACGAGAGGCACTTCTGGGGATCCAGGATGTTCATGTGCGCCGGCTCGTCCTCCCGGTGGAGGGAGCCGGTGAGCGACACGAACGTGGCGCCGTCCATGCCGCCGGGCTTGGGCCTGTTCAGCCGGGCGCTCTTCCTCGTCCCCTCGTGGTCCTTCTCCATGCCCAGGCGGACGGGGAGCCTGGACTGCACGAGGCTCAGCGGGGCGCCGATCATCGTGCCCCACTTGAAGACCTGGCGGTAGTTGCGGGCGTGGCGGAGGTCCGGCAGGACGCCGCGGGTCTCCAGGCGCTCCGTGTACCCGGCGGTCTTCACCGGGGCGTCGCCGCCCGGGGCCTCGGCGATGGACGGGGCGATGGTGTCCGCCGCGGCCATGCCGGAGAGGATCGCGTAGTGGATCCCCTTGATCTTCTCCATGTTGACGAAGCCCGCGCCGTCGCCCACCACCATGGCGCCGTGGACGGCCAGCTTGCCCAGGGCGTGGTAGCCGCCCTCCGGGATCGTGCGGGCGCCCGTGGCCACCGTGACGGAGCCGCGCAGCAGGTCCGCGATGAACGGGTGCTTGCGGAACCGCTCGAACTCGGTCTGCGGGTTGAGGTCGCCGTACTTCCAGTCCAGCCCCAGGATCAGGCCCACGGCCACCGTCTGCTCGTCCATCGAGTAGAGGAAGCCGCCGCCGAAGACGGAGTTGGGGAGCGGGGAGCCCAGCGTGTGCATCACGCGGTTGGGCCCGAAGCGGTTCTCGCCCGGGAACTTCACCGTGGCCTTGATGCCCAGCGAGTAGACCTGCGGGTTCCGGCCGCCCCCGAACCGCTCGCGCAGCTGGGTGGAGAGGACGCCGCGGGAGCCGTCCGCGAGGATCGTCACGCGGGCGCGGATCTCCTCCCCGTCGCGGTGGTTGGCCTTGTCGCCGTGGATGCTGAGGCCCACCTCGCCGAGGCGGACGCCCACCACGCGGTCACCCTCAACGAGGAGCTTGCGGGCGCTGTAGCCGGAGTAGACCTCCACGCCCAGCTTCTCCGCCTTCTCCGCGAGGAACCCAACGAGCCGGCCCACGGAGATCGTGACGTCGTTCGTGTGGTGCATGCCCGGGGGCACGAGGCGCTTGGGGACGGTGATGGCCCGGTTGCCCATGAGGTAGACGAGGTCGTCACGCAGGACCGGGTTCACGTGCTCCATGAACCGGCGGTCGTCCCGCCAGCCGGGGACCAGCTCGTCCAGGCACGCGGGCTCGAACGAGGCGCCGGAGACGGAGTGGTTGCCGGGGCGCGAGGCCTTGTCCAGGATGACGACGGACGCGTCCGGCGCCTTCTCCGCGAGGAGCTGCTTGAGCCGGATCGCGGTGGCGAAGCCGGCGGGGCCGCCGCCGACGATCAGGGCGTCGATGACCTTCGCG
>CAIYZX010000636.1 GCA_903930745.1 uncultured Chloroflexota bacterium
ACCCGCCTCGCAGGGCTCGCGGACGCGTTCCTCTCCCACGACCGCGAGATCCGGGCGCGCTACGACGACTCGGTGACGCGCGTGGTGGCGAGGCGCGAGAGCGTGGTGCGGCGGGCCCGCGGGTACGCCCCGGGGCCCATGCCGCTGCCGGTGGCCACGCCGGAGCCCATCCTGGCCGTTGGCGCGGAGCTCAAGCACACGTTCGCGCTGGCCCGCGGCGCCCGGGCGCACGTCGCCCCGCACAACGGCGACCTGGAGGACCTGGCCACGCACCGGGCCTTCACGGACGGCCTGGCGCACCTCTCCCGGCTCCTCGCCTGCGAGCCCGTGCACGTGGCCCACGACCTGCATCCCGAATACCTGTCCACCAAGTACGCCCTCGCGCAGTTCCCGGCGAGTCGCCGGATCGCCGTCCAGCACCACCACGCCCACGTCGCCTCCTGCGCCGCGGAGCACGGCATCCGCCACCCGTTCCTCGGCGTGGCGTACGACGGGCTGGGGATGGGCGACGACGGCACCTTCTGGGGCGGCGAGATCCTGCACGCGGACCTGCGCGGGTACCGGCGCGTGGCACGGTTCGGGCGGGCGCCCATGCCCGGCGGGGCGCTGGCGGTCCGCAAGCCGTACCGCATGGCGCTGGGCTATCTGCTGGGCGCGGAGGAGCCCGGAACGACCACGGGAGCCACCACGGGCGCCACGGGCACGGCCGGTGACCAGGAGGCGCGCGCCACGAGCTTCCTGGAGCGCCTGGACCCGCGCGAGCTTGCGCTGGTGCGCACCCAGGTGGCGCGAGGCCTCAACGCCCCGGTGGCGTCGTCCGCGGGCCGCCTCTTCGATGCCGCGAGCGCGCTCCTGGGCATCCGCGACACCGCGGAGTACGAGGGGCAGGCGGCCATCGAGCTGGAGCTGGCGGCGGGCGACCGCGCCGGCAGGGAGCTCCCATACCGGCTGGCAACCGTGGACGGTGTCCAGGTCTACGACCCGCGCCCCACGCTCGCGGCCCTGCTGGACGGGCGCGCGCAGGGCCGGACCGCGGGCGCGCTGGCCGCCGACTTCCAGCGGACCATCATCGAGGTGACCCGCGCGTTGCTCGCGGCCGCCACGGCCGCCACCGGAGTGCGTATCGTGTGCCTGTCCGGTGGCGTCTTCCAGAACCGGCGCCTGGCGTCCGGCCTGCTCCAGGGTCTGGCGGCGGACGGGTTCGAGGTCTTCATCAACCGGCAGGTTCCCGTCAACGACGGGGGCATCGCCTACGGACAGGCCGCGGTCGCCGCGGCACGGCTGGCATCGGGCGCGCAGGCGCCCATCGAGGAGGGCTGAGGGCATGTGCCTGGGTATCCCCGGCAGGGTCACCGAGATCCGCGACGAGGCGGGACTCGCGATGGGCAAGGTTGACTTCGGCGGCGTGCGCAAGGACGCCTGCCTCGCGTACCTCCCGGACGTGCAGCTGGGTGACTACGTCATCGTGCACGTGGGCTTCGCCATCTCCAAGGTGGACGAGGCGGAGGCGCTCAAGACGCTCCAGATCCTGGACGAGATGGGCGTCATGGAGCCGGAGCTCATGACGATGGGTCCGGGCATGGACGGGCTCGCGGTCGTATCCGATGACGCCCCCGGCGCCCTCACGTTCAATCCCGCGCTGCCGCCCGCCACCTTCGGGGGCCCCACCGCGTGAAGTACCTCGACGAGTACCGCGATCCCGTACTCGCGAAGAAGATCCTGGCCGAGATCCACCGGATCACCACGCGCCCCTGGACCCTGATGGAGGTCTGCGGCGGCCAGACCCACACCATCGTGAAGCAGGGCATCGACGAGGCCCTCCCGGACGGCGTCCGGATGATCCACGGCCCCGGCTGCCCGGTCTGCGTGACGCCGCTGGAGCAGGTGGACAAGGCCCTCGCCATCGCCGCCCGCCCGGACGTCATCTTCACCTCCTACGGCGACATGCTCCGCGTCCCCGGCTCCACCACGGACCTCCTCGCCCTCAAGGCCCGTGGCGCAGACGTGCGGATCGTGTACAGCCCGCTGGACGCCGTGAAGATCGCCCTCGCGAACCCGGCCAGGCAGGTGGTGTTCTTCGCGGTGGGCTTCGAGACCACGGCGCCCGCCAACGCGATGGCCGTGGCCGAGTGCGCTCGCCGCGGCATCGACAACTTCAGCGTGCTCGTCTCGCACGTCCTCGTGCCGCCGGCCATGACCGCGCTCCTGGAGTCGCCGTCCAACCAGGTGCAGGGGTTCCTGGCCGCGGGCCACGTCTGCGCGATCATGGGCTGGACCGAGTACGAGCCCATCGCCGAGAAGTACAGGGTGCCGATCGTGGTCACGGGCTTCGAGCCGCTGGACCTCCTCGAAGGCATCCACATGACCATCCGCCAGCTCGAGGAGGGCCGGCACGAGGTGGAGAACCAGTACACGCGCGCGGTGACCCGCGAGGGCGTGCCGCTGGC
>CAIYZX010000637.1 GCA_903930745.1 uncultured Chloroflexota bacterium
CCCCTCGCGATGGGGGAGCTGCACGTGAGCCAGGCCGAGTACGTGCCGCTGGTCCGCGACCGGCTCATCGACTTCGTGCGGGCGCACATCTCGGACATCGGCGGGATCACGCCCGCCCGCAAGCTCGCGACGCTCGCGGAGTTCTTCGGCGTCCGGACCGCATGGCACGGGCCCGGCGACGTCTCCCCGGTGGGCCACGCCGCGAACCTGCACCTGGACATCGCCACCTCCAACTTCGGCATCCAGGAGGCCTACCTCTTCCCGGAGCGGACCCGCGAGGTCTTCCCGGGCTGCCCGGAGATCCGCGACGGGGCGATGTGGGTCTCGGACCGCCCCGGCCTCGGCATCGACGTGGACGAGGTTGCGGCGGCGCGCCACCCGTTCCCGGAGCACCCGCTCAACGGCGCCTGGCCGGAGATCCGCCGCATGGATGGGACGGTCATCCGCCCCTGACGGCGGTGCGGCGGCCACGCGGGTACGATCCGAACGTGGTCGCCACCCTGGACACCCCGTCCCTCGCCGCGCTGGTGGAGCGCGCCGCCCGCCTCGTCGTGCCCGGCGAGCGCCACATCCTGGGCATCGCCGGACCCCCGGGAGCCGGCAAGTCCACGCTGGCGGAGGCGCTCGTGGCGGCCCTGGACGCACGGCTGGGCGCGGGCACGGCGGTCCTCGTGCCCATGGACGGCTTCCACCTGCCCAACGAGGAGCTGGTCCGAATCGGCCTGCGCGATCGCAAAGGAGCTCCGGAGACGTTCGATGCCGAGGGCTTCGTGCGCCTGCTGCGCAGGCTCCGCGCCAACGAGGACCCCGAGGTCCGCGCCCCTCGCTTCGACCGGAGCGCGGAGGCCAGCATCCCTGGCGCCATCGCCGTCCCGAGAACCGCGGCGCTCGTGGTCACGGAGGGCAACTACCTGCTCTTGGACGACGGACCGTGGGCGGAGATCCGCCCGCTGCTGGACGAGGCGTGGCATCTCGCGGCGGACGAGGGGCGCGTTGAACGGCTGATCGCCCGGCACATCGCCCACGGCAAGGCCCCGGACCGGGCGCGTGACTGGGTCCATCGTAGCGACGAGGCCAACGCGCGCCTCGTGATGTCGTCGGCGGGAGCGGCGGACATCCTCGTTCTCGGTCTGCCGCGGCTGTCGGAGGATCGGGACGGGACGTAGGCAGAACCCTACACATCCGCCCGGCGGATGGGTATGATCCGCGCGCGGGAGGGGTTTCGTTTCGGCCGTGCGTCCCACGCCGGCCCCAGGGGTTCTGCCCAGTGACGCCACCCCAGCTGCCCGCCCTTGCCGACGCGATCCTCGCCGCCCTTGGTGAGGCCGTGCTGGTCGTGGACGACGACCGCCGCATCGTCTTCGCCAATCCCGCCGCCTGCGACATCCTCGCGCGGGATCGCACGGCGCTCGAGGGACACCGCCTCGACGATGTCGTCGGCCGCGAGGCGCTCGAGCGGCTGGACGGGTTCTGGGAGGCGCTCCACGCCGCCGGGGCGGCCCACGGGGACCTTGAGGCGCGCTACGCGGACGGCACCGTCCGCGCCTTCGAGGTGATGGCAACGGCATCCATTCTCCAGGGTCACCACCTTCTCAGCGTGCACGAGAGCACCCGGCGGATGGAGCATGACGCCATCCTCCGTGACGCGGAGCTGGCGGGCCAGACCGGCACCTGGCGCTGGGAGCCCGGGGCCGCCTACCCGGAGCTCTCGCCGGGCCTGTCTCACCTCCTGGGAGGGGCCGATGGGGAAGGCATGCCCGGTGACATGGGACATGTCTTCCCCTCCGGCACCGCGCGGCGGATCATGGAGGCCGGGTTCCTGTCCCTGGAGTCCGGCGAGCCCTTCGAGCTGGACGCGGAGTATCGCGCTGGAGACGGCTCCCTTCGCTGGGCGATCTTCCGCGGCGCTCCCGAGATGGACGAGACTGGCCGGTTCGTCGCCCTGCGGGGCAGCCTGACGGACATCACGAGTCGCCTGCAGGCCGAGGACCTTCTGCAGCGGCTCGCAACGGACCTGCAGGAGGCCCAGCGCCTGGCCCACGTGGGCTCGTGGACCCATGACGTGACCAGTGGGCGCACCACCTGGTCTGACGAGATGTTCCGCATCTTCGGGCTGGAGCCGGCCGGCGAGCCGCCAACGGACGAGGGGCAGCGCCGCTTCTTCGACCCCGTCACCTGGGCGGACCATGAGCGGCGCATCGTCCACGCGCTCGCCACAGGCGAGCCGTACTCCATCGCCGCCACCATCCGCCGTGACGACGGGACCACGCGCAGCGTCGTCGCCACCGGGGCGCCGTTCCGCGGAAGGACCGGCGCGATCGAGGGCATTCGCGTCACTGTGATGGACGTGACGGAGGCCCAGGAGCTGGTGGCGGCCCTCGAATCGTCGGAGGCCCGGTACCGCACCCTGATCGACGAGATCGACGGCATCGTGTACCTCTCGGATCTGCGGACCGGGGTGGACTTCTGCTCCGACAAGGTGCGCGACATCCTGGGCTACGAGCCG
>CAIYZX010000638.1 GCA_903930745.1 uncultured Chloroflexota bacterium
AGAGCGAGCTGCCCGACGACGAGCTGGCCGTGATGACCGGGCCCACGTTCTCGCACACGGCGATCGTGATGGAGCCCGTCCCCTTGGCGGGCAGCCGGCGCACGGAGCCCGCGGCGTCCGTGACCTCCGCGTAGTACGAGAGCGTGCCCGCGGTCGTGAGGCCGTTCGCGGTGGTGTCCAGCGTGGCCTGCCAGGTGCCCTGGCTCGCGTTGCCGGACGCCAGCGTCATCGCGGTCTCCGCGAACGTGGACGCGCCGGGCTTGCGCCAGGAGAGCGTGACACCCGTGGCGCCGGCCACAGAGGTCACCGTGGTCTTGATCACCACGCTCTTGGGATCCGTGGGGCAGTACGTGCCCGTGTCGTACGAGATGGTCTTGGCGGACGCCGTGAGCGCCGTCACCGCGGGCGTCGGGACCGGCGTGCCGGACGGCGCCTCCGTCTCCGGCGCCGGGGACGGCGTGGCGTTCACGATGGCCGTGAGCGTTGGCTCAGGGCGTGCGCCATCGGTGGCCCGGGCCTCCTCGGGGGCACACTCCGCCACCGGGAGCGCGGACACGTCACCGGTTACCGTGAGGGGCGTGCTCTGGACCCAGGCCTCGGTTCTGCCGGGCAGGGGGAAGTGGATCCGGAGCCAGCCGCTGTCCTCGGTCCGTCCGGTGACCAGCAGGCGCTGGCCGTTGGCGAGCTTGATCAGCGGCTCGCCGCTGTCCGGGCAGGCGTAGACCGGGAGGGCGCCCTCCCCGCCTCCGCCGCCGCCACCCCCGGCGAGGCCGGATGCGAGACCCCCGCCGAGGCCGCCGGCGACCAGGCCGCCGGCCACGATGAGCGCCGCCACCTTTGTGCCACCGAGGCCTGCGAGCGAGGAGCCGAACGCACCGCTCACCGCGCACCTCCGGGGTTCGTGATGGTTGAGACCGCGCTGGGCCGGGCCGGAACCGGCGCGGCGAGGGCGGGGGACGTTGTCATCAGGGCACCGTCACCGTTCGGGATGCGAGATAGCCGCCGGCGTCGCCAACGGCGTCAAGGGCGATCGTGTAGGTGACGCCGGACGAGAGACAGCCAACGTCCACGCTGCCCGCCGGGGCGGCGCCTCCGGCCTCGATCACGCCACTGAGCGTCTGCGTGCCGTCCGGCAGGACGCCGGGCTGCGCCGGGAAGGCGCGGATCACCACCTCGTCCGCGGGGATGCCCGCGAGCTTCCACGTGACGGACGCAATGGAGCAGGACACCGGCTCCTTCAACCGGGCCGGCTCAAGGCAGAGCTGGCGCGTGCCGATGGATACAGACGTCGTGCAGTCCCCGGCCTCTGCGAGGGAGAGCAGCGGGCGGGCGAACCCGCCCTCCGCCTGGCGCACGTACGGCGAGAGCGAGACCTTGGTCTTGATCACCGGGGCGTCCGCGCGGCCCAGCTCCACGGAGAACTGCTCCACGCCGCTGCCCGTGGTGAACGTGCCCACGGCCGAGTAGCCGGCGAAGACGCCGTTGCCGGCCACCGCGCGGAACTCGTAGGCGGTGGCCGCGTCCACGTCCAGGCGGGCCACCAGGACGGGCTTGCCGAAGGCCGTGGCGGCGACCACCTTGGTCGCACGCTGCACCGCACCGCCACCCTGGTGCCAGAACTGCACGTCCGCCGGCGCGCCCTGGTCGCCATCGACCGTGAACCACACGAGGGCGACGTTCGCCTGGGGCGAGTCCACCGCCACCACCGTGACCTTGGGGCCGAGCGGGAAGGCGATGATCGGCGGGAGCGGGAGATCGAAGACGGCCTCGATGCCGGTGGGGCATCCGGCGGGAGTGGGCGTGATGAGGCAGAAGTCGAAGACGGGCTGCAGGATGATCCCGCCCAGCCTGGGCCCAACGATGGGAACGTCCGGCGGCGCGACGGGCGGGCTCACGGTCAGGTCGCCGGGCTCCGGCACGACGGGCGTGATGGGCCCGGGCGTCTCGCCCGGGGCGGGCGTGGGCGTGGGCGCGGGCGTGCTGCCGGGCGAGGGATCCGGCGGAATGGGCAGGACGTCCGGGCCAACGACGTCCGGCGGCGTGCCACCGGGCGGGAAGCCCCACAT
>CAIYZX010000639.1 GCA_903930745.1 uncultured Chloroflexota bacterium
GCGGCGAGACCCGCCTCGTCCGAGGCGACGGCGACCCGGGTGATCGTCGCACGGTCCAGGAGCCGGACGGCGAGCGGGATCAGCGCCACGACGATCGCGAGTCCCGCGAGCAGCACCGTCGAGAACGCGAAGGCTCGCGAGCGGACCCGCTCCCCGTACTCTCGGCGGGCCACGATGCCCACGTTGCGCACCGCGCTCATGCGGCACCCGCCGGCGCAACAGGCTCCGCGGCCGCGAGGTGCATCTCCTCGTCCGCCGGCCGCCCCACGTGGTCGATGAAGATCTGCTCCAGCGACGGGTCCGCCACCTCGAAGTGGAGCACGCGCGCGCCCGCGCCGATGGCCGCCGCCAGCACCGCGTCGGGCTCCACGGAGGGCTCCAGCTCCACGGTGGAGCGGTCCATCCCGGCCTGGATCACGCGCGTCCCGGGGACGGTCGTGAGGAACGAGAGCCGGTGGTCGTCCTCGACGGAGATCCGGACCATGCGTCGCCCGGCCGCCCGCCGGACCTCGCGCAACGGCCCGCCAACCACCATGCGCCCGTGGTCAACGATCGCCACGGACTCGCACAGCGCCTCCGCCACCTCCATCTGGTGCGTGGAGAAGACGACGGTCCGGCCGCGGTCCCGCAGCTCCAGGAACGCCTCCCGCAGGAGCATCACGTTGACCGGGTCGAGGCCCGTGAACGGCTCGTCCATCAGCAGCACGGCCGGGTCATGGAGGACCGCGGCGATGAACTGGACCTTCTGCTGGTTGCCCTTGGAGAGCTGCTCCGCCTTGCGCTCCCGCAGGTCCTCCGCCCGGAAGCGGCGCAGCCACGCCAGCGCCTCGCGCTTCGCCCGCCCGGACGGCACGCCGTGGAGCCCTGCGAAGAAGACCAGCTGGTCCAGCACGGGCATCCGCGGGTAGAGTCCGCGCTCCTCCGGCAGGTAGCCGAACGTGCTGCGCGGCAGGCGGTTGCTGTCCGTCCCCTGCCAGGTCACGCGCCCGGCGTCGGCCTCCAGCACGCCCAGCGTGATCCGCATCGTGGTGGTCTTGCCCGCGCCGTTGGCGCCCAGGAAGCCGAAGACCTGGCCCTGGGCAACCTCGAACGCCAGGTCGTCAACGGCGACAACCCGGCCGAAACGCTTGTGGAGGTGATCGACGACGAGGCTCACAGGGCGCGAGGATACCCGCCGTCCGCGACCGGGAGTAGGATCGGGGTGTGCAGGACCCTCGAATCTCCCCCATCAGCATCGACATCCAGCGTGCCGCCGGGATCGCCCGGTTCGGCTGGGCGGACGGCCACGAGACCACCTACGACGCCATCACGCTGCGCTGGCTCTGCCCGTGCGCGTACTGCCGCGGCGAGGCCGGGATGCCCGGCTGGCTGGACTCCAACCCCACGCTCACGCCCGCGCAGGTGACGCTCACGGACGTGGCGCTCGTAGGCACGTACGCCATCCAGTGCACCTGGGGCGACGGTCACGCATCGGGCTTCCACACGTTCATGCTCCTGCGCGAGATGTGCCCGTGCGCCACGTGCGTCGCGGACCGCGAGCGCCGTCATGCAGATCACGCCGCGGGCACGGCCTCGCCGGAAGCCGCCCGCCACTGGCACGGAGGATCGGGACAGTGATCATCTCCACCACCCCGTACATCGCCGGGTACAAGGTCGTTGAGACCAAGGGCCAGGTCTTCGGCCTCGTGGTCCGCAGCCGCGGCGTCGCCGGCAACCTCGTCGCCGGTCTGCGCTCCATCGTTGGCGGCGAGATCCACGAGTACACCAGCCTGCTGGAGGACACCCGCCGCCAGGCCATCGACCGCATGGTCCAGAACGCCACGCTCGTGGGCGCGAACGCCGTCGTGTCGATGCGCTTCGACAGCTCCGAGCTCGCCCAGACGATGTCCGAGATCGTGGCCTACGGCACGGCCGTGGTCATCGTCCCGGACCCCATGGCCGCACAGCCCACCGAGTAGGCACCGGCGCCGTGGGCGTGGCCCTCGTCCGCATCCTCATCGGCCTCGGCGGCGTCCTGCTCGTCCTGTTCTCGATCTTCATCGCGGGCATCGCGGGTGTGGAGGGCGGACTCTTCTCCGCCCTGCCGCCGTTCCTCACGGGCTGCGCACTGATCGTGGGCGTCCTGCTGGAGCGTGGCCGCTACCGGTCGCTCCACGCAGAGGCCTCCGGTCACGACGCCGGTCGCGGTGGCGGCGAGACGGCGATGCCGGACTCGCGCTTCCGGCCAACCGAGGAGCGGTTCCTGGACCCGTCCACGCGCGTCCCCATGCGCGTCTGGATCGATCC
>CAIYZX010000640.1 GCA_903930745.1 uncultured Chloroflexota bacterium
CACGGGCGTGCTGCTGAACCACGTGGAGCGGCGGCTGTCTCCCGCGGATCTTGCGGCGTCCGTGGCGCGCGCCCACGAGGCGGGCCTGCAGACGCTGGTCTTCGCGGACACGCCCGAGGAGGCGGGCCGGTACGCGCGCGATCTGCGGCCGGCGATCGTGCTCGCGGAGCCGCCCTCGCTCATCGGGACCGGGCAGTCCGCGGGCGCCTTCATGGCGGACTTCGTGGCCGCCACCGTGGAGGCGGTGAAGGGCGTTGACCCCGGCATCCTCGTGATGTCCGGCGCCGGCGTCTCCGGCCCGGACGACGTGGAGCGGATGATCGAGCTGGGCCTCGATGGCACCGGCGCCTCGTCCGGCATCTGCAAGGCACCCGATCCCGCCGCCGTCATGACCTCCATGCTCGAGGCGCTCGCGCGCGCCTGGGCCCGCGCCCACCCCACTCCCCGAAAGGACTCGCCCGCATGACCGTCCACCACGCCACCGTCCGCGTCCACTCGGACCTCCACAAGCCGCAGTTCCACGACGTGACCGCCGATGCGAAGGCCGCCGTGGCCGCGTCCGGCGTCCGCAACGGCATCTGCACGGTCTACTCGCAGCACACCACCTGCTCCGTGCTCCTCCAGGAGGAGTCCATGGACCAGACGCTGGACGGCGTGGAGTTCCTCCTCCAGGACATGGTCAACTGGATGAGCGGCCTCATCCCGCAGTGCCGCCACGAGGGCCAGTACCTCCACCCGGGCCCCAAGCACCTCGCCTACGCCGAGGGCCAGGGCGAGCAGGGCTGGTGGTCGCTGAACACGGACGCGCACCTGCGCTCCGTGATCCTGGGCCGCTCGGAGACCATCCCGGTCCTGGACGGCGCGCTGGAGCTGGGCGAGTTCGGCCGGGTCTACTTCGCGGACTTCGACGCCATGCGCCAGCGCGACCGCACCTGCCACTTCATGATCGTGGGCGACTGACCGGGCGGCGCTCCTGGCGGCGCTCCCGGCGCGGGGCGCGGGCCCGGCACCTCGTCCGTCACCCCTGACGGAGATCCGGGGGTCACCCGCAGAGCTCAGCCCCAAACGCGCCGAATCCGCCTCGAGCCCCCAAGGTCAGGGCCGGTTTCCCGTCACCCGTGACGGACGACGTGAGGGCCGTGCGGCCAAGGGGCGCGGAGCGAGGTCAGCCCTTCGGGCGGCGGCGGTCCGAGGGGCGCCCCGGGGCCTTGCGGGCGCCGAAGGTCTCCAGGAGGTGGGCGGTGGCGGCGATGGCCGCGCGCTGCAGCCCGTGGCGGCCGTGCTGGAACAGGCTGATGTCCAGGTAGCGGACCGCGTCCATCGCGGGGACCACCACGGCTGCCCGGACCAGCGTCTCGGTGGGCGTCGTGTGGGCGGCCATCGCCATGCCCACGTCCGCGCCGGTCTCCTTCGCGGCCTCGTGGGCCATCACCTGGACCGGGCAGTCCGCCACGTTGCCGTCCCAGTCGCCCAGGCCGTGGACCGTGAAGCGGACCACCTGCGGGACCTCGCCCAGCAGCGCCGCGAGCGTGCCGCCCGTGCCCGCCTCAACGAGCGCGATGCGGATGTCGTTCTTCCGAGCCAGCTCGTGCAGGAGGTCCGGCCAGGTGGTCTCGCCCTCCGCCCAGATGTACGTGTCCAGGATGGCGCGCACGGCGGCCTCGCCCTCGGCCAGGACGGCTTCTGCGGTTCGGCCGTCCGCCGGTGACGGGAACGCGGTGATCTTCACGTCCAGCCAGTCCGCCCGGGCGTACGTGGCCACGATGGGGTTCGCGGCGCGCAGCATCTCATCGCCCAGCTTCTCGGCCACCACGCTCTCGCCGATGCCGTACAGCCGCAGCACCTTCGCCACGCGCCCGTCGCCAACGCCCCGCTCCACGAGGCGCGGCCAGGCGTGGTTCTGCCACATCGGGCGCATCTCGCGCGGCGGGCCGGGGAGCAGGATGGCCACGCGGCCGTCCGGCCGGTCCACCCACCAGCCGGGCGCCGTGCCGTTGGGGTTGGGGAGGGCCGACGCCGACGGGATCAGCCACGCCTGCTTGAGGTTCACGTCCGAGAAGCGCATGCCGCGCCGCTCGAAGAGCCCGCGCAGCCAGGTCTCCTGCTCCGGGTCCACCGCAACCTGCTCGCCCACCGCGGCGGCGATGGCCTCGCGGGTGAGGTCGTCCGGCGTGGGGCCAAGGCCGCCCGTGGTGATGACGAGGTCCACCTCGCGCAAGGCCCGCTCGAAGGC
>CAIYZX010000641.1 GCA_903930745.1 uncultured Chloroflexota bacterium
CGGTCGATCAGGGCGAGATCCGTGACGGCGAGCTCCAGCAGCCGCCCGGGCCGGCCCAGGGCGGGATCAAGGTCCGCGGCCACGCGCTCGGGACTCACGACGGCAGCAGCTCCACCTTCGTCCGCAGGAGGTCCCAGAACGGCAGGGCCCCGTCCGGCTCCACGAACCGGATGGGGCGCTCAAGCGCGCGGACCTCCACCACATCGCCGACGGCGATCCTGTGGTCCTCCCGCCCGTCAACCGACACCAGCGCCTCGTGCGCGTCAACCACGCGGCAGCGGACCACCTGGCGCGGCGACACCACCACGGCGCGGATCGCGGAGAGGTATCCCGCGATGGGCGTGACCACGAGGTTGCGGCTCTGCGGATCCAGGATGGGGCCTCCGGCCGAGAAGGCGTAGCCCGTGGACCCGGTGGGGCTCGACACCACCAGCCCGTCCGCGACGAACGTGGCGAGGTGCGACTCGTCGATGTCCACGCTCATGCGCACCACGCGCGCGAGCGATCCGCGGGCGATCACGATGTCGTTGAGCGCCGTGAATGTCAGCTCCGCGGCACGTCCGCCCGGGAGAATCGCACCGGTGAGCCCCATGCGCTCTCGCACGGTGAACTGGCCGCCGGACAGCTGGGCCAGCACCTTCTCAATCTGGTGCGCCTCCGCCTTCGAGAGGAAGCCCACCTTCCCGAGGTTGATGCCAAGGAGGGGCACGTCCACCTGCGTGACCGCCTGGGCGGCACGGAGAAACGTGCCGTCCCCGCCCAGCACCACGAGGACGTCCGTGGCGGGCAGCTCCGCCACCAGCATCTCCGTCTCGCCCGCCGGGGCCGCCCACTGCTCCATACCGTGCATGCGGCACCAGCCCGCCGCCCGCTCGCGCAGCTCCGCCGCCGCGTCGTTCGTGGGGTTGTAGGCGAAGCCGATGCGCCGGACGCTCACGGGGCCTCCTTCCAGGCCGCGTCAACGGCCGCACCGATCTGCTCGTCGAGCTCCGCGCACGACGGTCCGGGGGCGAACCAGGCGAGGAACTCCCGGTTGCCCTCCGGCCCCAGGACGGGCGAGGGGATGACGCCGCGGGTGCCAAGTCCCGTGCTGCGCGCCCGCTCCGCGACCTCCCGCAGGACACGCGCGTGGACCTCGCGGTTGCGGACCACCCCGCCCTTGGCATCTGCCTTGCCCGCCTCGAACTGGGGCTTCACCAGCGCAACGATCGTGCCACCGGGGGCCAGCGTGGCGGCGATGGGCCCGAGCACGAGCCCCAGCGAGATGAACGACACGTCCGCGACCGCCAGCAGGCACCGCTCCGGGAGCGTCTCCGCCGTGAGCGTCCTGGCGTTGACGCGCTCCATGGACACAACGCGCGCATCGTGCCGCAGCTTCTCCGCCAGCTGCCCGTAGCCCACGTCAATGGCGAAGACACGCGCGGCCCCGCGCGCGAGCAGCACGTCCGTGAAGCCGCCCGTGGACGCGCCGACATCAACGCACGTCCAGCCGGCAGGATCGATGGCCCAGGCGTCCAGCGCAGCGAGGAGCTTGTGCGCCCCGCGGCTCACCCACTCGCGGCCGGCCGCGAGCACGATGGGGACATCCCGGGCAACGAGGTCCCCCGCCTTGAGATCGTGACGGGCGCCGTCACCGGTTCCCACGTGCACCCTGCCGGCCATCAGCATCGCCTGCGCGCGCGACCGCGTGTCGGCCAGCCCCCGCTCAACAAGGAGCTGGTCGAGGCGGATCCTCTTGGCGATGGTTGTCGTCATGCCTCCTATCGTGGCA
>CAIYZX010000642.1 GCA_903930745.1 uncultured Chloroflexota bacterium
CCATGAAGCCGGCACGTACTGCGAGCAGAGCGACAGGATGTGGGTGCCCTCGGGGGCCAGGGTCCGGTCGAACACGGTCGGGATCGCCATGTCGGCGAACGGCTGCTCGGAGGGCCGGCCGGCGTGCGCATCCGCCCAGGCACGCCCGATGTAGGCGACGTCATCGAGGATGAAGATCGCACTCCCGTGGACGACCGGATCGAAGCCGGGATCCGCGGTGAACTCCGGCAGCCGGTCCAGCGCGGCGTTGATCTTCACCATGCCGGAGCGGCTCTTCCAGCCACGGATGTCGCGGGCGAAGTCGTCCGGCAGGTCCCGCGGGTCGAACTGGCGCTCGAAGGTGATCTTCGGGTGGCACGTGGTCACCACCACCGGCGCGTGGACCTCCTCGCCCGACGCGAGCGCGACACCGTAGGCGCGGCCATCGCGGACCAGCACCCTGGCCACCGGCGCGTTGACGCGCACCTCGGCGCCGAAGGTCTCGGCCTACCGGCGGCATGCGGCCGCGACCGCCCCCATGCCCCCTCCGGGTAGCCGCATGTCGAGGCGCCCAAGTCCTCGCTCGACGACCCGGTGGACAGGTGCATCAGGACATAGGCGGTGCCGGGGGTCTCGGGCCCGCCCCGCGCACCGAGCACGCCGGCCATCGCGATCGCCCCGATGAGCTCGGGCGACTCGAACCACTCGCCGAGCAGATCGGCGGCGCTCATCGAGAACAGCCTGGTGATGTCCGCGACCGTGCGGACGTCCAGGCCCTTGCGCCGGCGGAGGACGAACTGCAGCTGGTCCACGAGGTCGCCCGGCGCGAAGGAGCCGAGCTTCGGCGGGGTCTCCATCAGCAGGGGGTGCATGAGATCGGCGAGCCGCCCGAGCCACGCGTAGAAGCCGTCGAGCGCGTCGGCGTCACGCCTCGAGAACTGCGCGACGCTCGCGTGCTGTCGCTCGCCGCCGTCGAGGACGATCGACCGTCCGTCGGCCAGCGGCAGGTACCCCGCGGGTTGCGGATGGATCCGGTAGCCGTGGGTCTTGAGGCGCAGGTCCCGGACGATCTGCTCCGGCATGAGGCTCATGACGTAGGAGAGCGAAGTCACCTGGAGCTCGGGCGCCTCGGGCCACGACGTCATGGTGTCGGTGGCGCCGCCGATCTTGTGGCGGGCCTCGAGGACCACGACCCGCGCGCCCGCCCTGGCGAGGTACGCGGCGGCGATCAGGCCGTTGTGGCCACCGCCGATGACGATCGCGTCGTACTGGTTCGCGGTCATTCGAGGCTCCCCTGGCTGGTGGGAGGCGCTCCCACGAGCGCCGTGTGCAGGCGGCGCACCGCCCTCGCGGTGATGATCCCGACCGGTGCGCCCGGCCCGGCCAGGACGAGGTCGAGAGCGAGCCCGTCGAGGTAGGGAAGGAACCACTCGGCGATCGCATCGCGGGCGCAGCGCATCACGCTGTCGCGCCGATCCCCTCGTCTCGTGGACCTTCCGGCCATGTGGCGCAGACGAGAAGATGCTTCCAGCCGTGACAAGACCCGGTGCCGGAGCCTCTCCTCGATCACGTCGGCGGTGCTGCCGTGCCATCCAACCTGACACCGGCATGCCGATACTTCGAAGGAGGCCGGTCACCCGCGGGGTGCGCGGCGATTGGATTGACGCCTGGGCTGGGCCCGGGCGCCGGGACGCTTGACACCGAGGGGTGGGAACGATGGGGAACATGGAATCAGCCGGGGGGTGGGATGACCTCGTCGCCACCTTCACCGCGAGTGGGCTCCCGGTCCCACCGGTCCCTGTTGCCCTCCGGCCCGCCCTTGAGCGGCGTGGCGAGTGGTTCTGGTCCACCCGACCCCTTGATCGGGGCGACCTCTACGACCCACACCTCCTCATGGACGAGGCCACCTGGCCCGGGCCGGACTACATCGCGATCGCCCGCGTGGGGCATGGGGTCAACTCGCACTTCCTGAGCTGCCAGGCGGTCTTCGGACCCGTCGCCCTGTTCGCGCAGACCGGCTGGGGCGGCGTGTACATGGACCAGGAGCGCCAGGCTGCCGA
>CAIYZX010000643.1 GCA_903930745.1 uncultured Chloroflexota bacterium
AGTGGTCGGGGCGGAGCGATTCGAACGCTCGACCTCCTGAACCCCATTCAGGTGCGCTACCAGGCTGCGCCACGCCCCGAGGCCGACGAGTCTACCAGACCCCCGAGCCGGACCGCCGTCAGCGGCGCCGGTTGGGGTTGCGGCGCGTCCGCTTCTCGCGGATCTGCTCGCGGAAGACCAGCTTCACCGGTGTGCCGTCGAAGCCGTACGCGTCGCGCAGGCGATTCTCCAGGAACCGGCGATAGGAGAAGTGGATGGACTCCGGGTCCGTGGTGAAGAAGACGAAGGTGGGCGGCGCCACGCCGGCCTGCGTGACGTACCGGATCTTGGCCCGGCGGCCGTGGACCATGGCCGGCGGCGTGCGCTCAACGGCGTCACGCACCAGGCGGTTCAGCTCGCCCGTGCCGATGCGCTTGCGGCGCTCGCCCCAGACGTCAACCGCCAGCTCCAGCACCTTGGAGACGCGCTGCCCGGTCTTCGCGCTGATGGAGACGATGGGCGCGTAGTCGATGAACGCAAGGTCACGGCGCAGCTTCACGACCATCTCGTCGAAGGTCTTGTGCGTCTTGTCCTCGACGATGTCCCACTTGTTCACCGCGATGACGAGGCCCTTGCCCTCCTCGATCACGTAGCCCGCCACGTGGGCGTCCTGCGCGGTGAGGCCGTCAGCGGCGTCGATGACCAGCACCGCGACATCCGCACGCGACACGGCCTTGAGGGCGCGCATCGTGGAGTACTTCTCGGCGGCCGGACCGTTCGCCACGCGTCCACGGCGGCGGATGCCCGCGGTGTCGATCAGCGTGATCTCGGAGCGGCCCCAGGCCAGCGTGGTGTCGATGGCGTCACGGGTGGTGCCCGGCACGTTGGAGACGATCACGCGCTCCTCGCCCAGGAGCGAGTTGAGCAGCGAGGACTTGCCAACGTTCGGGCGGCCCACGAAGGCGATCGCCGGCGGCTCGGCCTCCTCGGCGGCCATCTGGGCGTCCCAGCGCGCAGCCTCCGCGGCGTCGGCATCGGCCACGGCGTCGTCATCGTCGTCGTCGCCCTCGTCGTCATCGTCCTCGCCGGCGACGTACGGCTGGATCCGGCCCTCGGCCACGTCCTTCGCCCAGGCCTCCGCCTCGGCCTCCCGGGCCTTGCGGGCCTTCTCGGCGTCGCTCTCCGGCGGAAGCGCCCAGACCACCGCGTCCAGCAGGTCCGCCACATTTCGGCCGTGGTTCGCGGAGATGGCGAACGTGTCCTCCCAGCCGAAGCTGTAGAACTCCGCGGCGGAGAGCTCGCGCTTCTCGTTGTCCGCCTTGTTCGCGGCCACGAGGACGGGCTTGGTGGCCCGGCGCAGTAGCTCCGCGGCCTCCTGGTCCGCCGGCGTGGGCCCAACCTCCGCATCCACGAGGAAGACGATCACGTCCGCCTCGCTGATCGCCAGGCGCGCCTGGATCTGGACCTGCTCCTCGATGGGGTCGCCCGGCGCGATCTCGATGCCACCCGTGTCCACCACCACGAACCGGCGGCCGTTCCACTCGGCGTCGCCGTACATGCGATCGCGAGTGGTGCGGGCGCGGTCCTCCACGATGGCGGCGCGCGCGTCACCAACGACGCGGTTGAACAGCGTGGACTTGCCAACGTTGGGGCGGCCGACGAAGGCCACCACCGGCAGTCCGGCGGTACGGGTGGGCATGGTCAGGAGACTCCGGCGGGCTGCTTCGGGCGCGGCAGCGACGTGGTGCGGCCGGCGGGGGTTGCTGCGATGTCAAGAGCGGCACGGGCGATCTCCGCGGCGTTCTCGCAGACCTCCGGGGTGCCGGCGAGGAGGCAGATCTGCTCTGCCACGTCCTGGAGGTCCTCCACGGGCGTGGAGGTGCCGCCGGTGACGCCCACGATGCGGGCGCCGTCGAACTGGCCGGGATCCGTGAGATCACGCGCGTTCTCGATCTGCACGGCACGGGTGCCGGCGATCTGGCAGAGGCGGGTGAGCTCCTTGGTGTTGGCGGAGTGGCGTCCACCCACGATCACCATCATGTCCACGCTCCGGGCCGTCTCCAGGGTGTCCTCCTGGCGGCGGATGGTGACCGGGCAGACCGTGTTGACGATCTTGAGCTCGTGCGCGAGGCCAACCATGCGGGCGGCCAGCTTCTCGAACTTCCAGGGCGGCTGGGTGGACTGGGTGATCAGGGCCATCCGCTTGCGGCGCGGGATGCGGTCCCAGTCCTCCTCCTCGTCCACCACGATGGCGTCCGGGGCGAAGCCCAGCAGGCCCACCACCTCGGGGTGCTTGGGGGTGCCGAGGAGGACGATCGTGTAGCCCTCCTCCACCAGCGCGGAGAGCTGGCGCTGCTCCTGGATCACCCAGCTGCAGGTGCCGTCGATGATCTCCAGCTCGCGCTCGCGGGCGGCCTCGAACGTCTCCGGCTTCACGCCGTGCGCGCGGATGACGACGACCGCGCCCTCGTCCACCTCGTCAACGGAGTGGACGCTCTCAACGCCAAGCGTCTCGAGCTCGCGGATCACGCCCTCGTTGTGGACGACCTGCCCCAGCGTGTGCGTGGCCTTGCCATCTGCCGCGGATTCCTTGGCCTTGTCGATGGCTTCACGAACGCCGTAGCAGAAGCCGGTTCGATTGGCGATGCGGACTTCCTGGACCATTCCCATA
>CAIYZX010000644.1 GCA_903930745.1 uncultured Chloroflexota bacterium
CCCTGGAGGCCCATACCGAGCTCCGCGCCGATGGCGGGCAGGGCGATGTTGACGATGCTGCCGTCCAGGGTTGACATGAACGAGCCCAGCGAGACGGCCAGAAGGATCAGCCACTTGCGGTCCACGATGCCGCCCACCGTATCGCGGACGACCGACCCCGGGCTGGGCCGAATTGCCCGGATGCGGCATGATGGCCCCGGCCGCCCGCCCCGCCAGTCCTGCCGGGACGCCAACGGACCGCCCAGAACGAGCCTCCCGTGACCCTGGATCCCCATCCCGCCGGCACCGCCGGCAGCGTGCCCGCCATCCCGCCCGCCGCCCGTCGCGGCCGTTGGCTGCGCACCCTCGTCATCGGGGCGCTCCTCCTCCTCGTTGCCCTGGCGGTGATCGCGCTGGCCATCGCCGCCGCGTGGGATCGCTCGTACGACGGGCGCGTGCTGCCGGGCGTCCACGCGGGCTCCACGGACCTCGGCGGGATGACCCACGACCAGGCGGCGGCAGCGATCTCCGCGGCCTACCCGTACGACCGGGGCGAGCTTGTGCTGCGCACCCCGGCCGGGGACATCGCCCTGTCGTACGCGGCGGCCGGCCGGCGCGTGGACGTGGACGCGATGGTGACCGAGGCACTCGCGGCGGGCCGCGGCGATGACTTCCCCTTCCGCCTCGTCAAAGCGCTCCGCGTCGCACTCGATGGCGCGGCAGTGGAGCCCCGCATGCTGCTGGACGAGGCCGCCCTCGCCACCGCCATCCGGGCTGCCGCGGAGCCCCTCGCACTTCCGCCGGTTGACGCGGGCGTCTCCATGGGGCCGGCGGGTCCCGTCCGCACCGTCGCCCTCTGGGGGCGCGCGGTCAACACGGATCCCGTGGTGGCCCAGGCGGTTGCCGCGCTTGGCGCCATGGACGCCCCGTCGCGAATCGTCATCCCGGTTGGCGTCAGCCGCGTCAGGCCGTCCATCACCGATGAGGCCGTCCTCGCGGGGATCCGCCGGATGCGGAGCATGGTCAAGACCGTCACGCTTGTCTACGGCAGGAAGACCTGGCACATCCCGGCGGCCGTCGTCCGCTCGTGGATCACCTTCTCGACCGCCGACGGCGTCGTCCGTCCCGTCGTGGACACCACCTTGATCCCGGAGCACCTGGCCCGAACCGCCAAGGCCGTGGCGCGCCCGGCGGCCAACGCCATCTTCCTCCGCAACCGGAGTGGCAGGATCGTTGGTGTTGGCGCCGCCGAGGAAGGCCGAACGCTTGACCCGGAGGGGACCTCTCTCCGGGTCGCGGCGGAGCTTCTCTCCCGGACCCTGGGCGGGCCGGCGACCCCGGTCACCCTGGCGTGGTCGCCCGTCGCCCCAAGGCTTGGCACGGACGAGGCCGCGATGACCGCGCCCGTCATGGCCAAGCTGGGCACGTGGACCACCTGGTTCCCCATCAGCGAGCGCAACTACTGGGGCGCCAACATCTGGATCCCCGCCCGGCTGATCAGCGGCACGGTCCTGGCCCCCGGCCAGACCTTCGACTGGTGGTCCGCG
>CAIYZX010000645.1 GCA_903930745.1 uncultured Chloroflexota bacterium
CCCCGCTAGAACGTGATCCCGAGGTGCGCGAACCCGCGCAGGTTGTTCTTCGTGATCCGCTCGTACGGGCCGGACAGCTCGAACTCCGGGATCCGCGCGAGGAACCGCTCCAGCGCGATCTTCGCCTCGAGGCGGGCCAGCGGCGCGCCGATGCACTGGTGGATCCCCTGCCCGAAGCCCAGGTGCCGGGAGATCTTGCGGCCAACGTCGAACGTGTCCGCATCGGCGAACTGCCGCTCGTCCCGGTTCGCAGACCCGAACATCACCACCACCCGGGCCCCCGCGGGCGCCGTCACGCCGTGCGCGGTGAAGTCCGTCGTGAGCGTCCGGGCGTTGAACTGGACCGGCATGTCGTAGCGGAGGATCTCCTCCACGGCGCCTGGGATCAGCGACGGATCCGCCACCAGCCGACGCCGCTGCTCCGGGTTCCGCGCCAGCGCCAGCAGCCCGTTGGAGAGCAGGCCGGACGTGGTGTCGATGGACGCCTCGAACAGGATGAACGTCAGGCCCACCGCCTCTGACGCCAGCCGCTCCCCGTTCACCGTGGCGTGCGCGATCTGCGAGACCAGGTCGTTCCGGGGGTTGCGCCGGCGGTCGTCCACCAGCGCCTCGATGTACGACCGGATCTTGCCCGCGGCCTCGAACGCCTCCGTGGGGATGCCCCGGTGGCCCAGCGTCCGCACCTGCGTGGGGCGCTGCCACGAGTCCAGCATCGGCAGGTCCTCGGCCGGGAAGCCCACCAGCACGGGCCCGATGGACAGCGGAATCGGGTACGTGAAGTCCTCCACGAGGTCGGATGAGCCCTTCTCCACCATGCGGTCGATGAGCCCGTCCACGATCGCCGTGATCTGCGGCTCCATCGCCGCGAGGTTCGCCGGCGAGAACACGTTCGTTCCCTGGACCAGGCGGCGCAGCTCCGTGTGGCGCGGCGGGTCCATGACGAGGATGTTGCCGTCCGCATCGAGCAGCTCGTCCATGAAGCCGTCGATGTCCACATCGGGCTCCTGGCTGAACGTCCGCCAGTCCTTCAGTGCGTTCTGGACGTCCTCGAAGCGCGAGAGCATCCAGAGGTCCCAGCGCTCGTCGTGGTAGAAGGGCGTCTCGTCGCGGAGGCGCTTGTAGACCGGGTACGGGTTCTCGTCCGCGACGCCGGTGGTGAAGGGATCGAACAGGTACTCGGTCACGGGCGGGCTCTCTCGTGGTCTTGAGGTGGCTCGAACCAGGGGTTGGGAACGCGGGAAACCAGGCTCGACAGAAGGACTGGAACGATTTAGGCTGCACCGTAGCGACGGGTCGCCACCCATGTCAAGAACCCCTGTCCCCGCCAGCCCTTGCGGAAGAGCCGCAGGCAGCCGATACCCTCCATCACGGGGGGCCGCATCGGCGTCCCGGCGTCCCAACCGCCCAGCCGCCCCGAGGACCCGATGCCCCATCCCCGCCAGCCCGAACGACGCCGGGCGACGATCAAGGACGTAGCGCGTGTCGCAGGAGTCTCCCCTGCCCTCGTGAGCCTCGTGCTCAACGACCAGCCGGGCGCCTCCGATGCGAACCGCGCGAAGGTCCGGGCCGCCGCGGACGAGCTGGGCTATCGGCCGGACGCCCACGCCACGTTCCTTCGACGGCGCCGGGCGAACCTCCTGGGCGTGGCCTTCTCCGTCCAGTCCGCCTTCCACGGGGATCTGCTCCAGGGCATCTACGCGGCCGCCGCCGCCACTGGATACGAGGTGGTGCTCTCCGGCTCCACCGCGGACCGGCCCGAAGCCGATGCCATCGCCGCCCTTGGCGACTTCCGCTGCGATGCGCTCATCCTGCTGGGTCCCGAGGCGCCGGTGAAGGAGATCGACGAGCTGGCGGCGCAGCTGCCGGTGGTGATCATCGGCCGGCCGCTGACGAGCCATTCCGCGGACACGGTGCGCACGGACGAGCGCATGGGCATGCGGCTTGCGGTGGACTACCTCGCGTCGATGGGCCACGAGCTCATCACCCACGTGGACGGTGGCGGGTTCAAGGGCCTGGAGCGCCTCACCGGGTACCTGGAGGCGATGGAGGGACGCGGGCTCGCGGCGGGCGTCGAGGTGATCCCGGGCGGCGAGACGATCGAGGCCGGCCTGGCCGCGGGACGCACGCTGCTGTCCCTGCCGGGCCGCCGGACCTCGGTGATCGCGTACGACGACGACTGCGCGTGGGGTCTCATGACCGCGTTCGCGGAGGGCGGCGTGTCCGTCCCGGGCGATCTGTCCGTGGTGGGCTACGACGGTGGCCGGCTCTCGCGGCTGACGCCACTCTCCACGCTGACCACCGTGCGCCAGGACGCGGACGGCCTCGCCCGCCGCTCCGTGGAGCGCGCGATCTCGTGGATCGAGGGGCGGCGGGAGCCCATCCCCGATGAGCTGCTCGCTCCCTCTCTGGTCACCGGCGGATCCACCGCGCCCCGGCCCGCGGAGCCCGGTGCCCGGCACGCGGCCGCCAGCGCGGCCCCGGTCGTGCCACCGCCGGTCAACGCTCCGCTGCCGAACCGCACGCGCGGCGGCGCCCGATAACACCCGGCAACGCCCAGTAGCACCTCGATCGGCGCCGGCGCGGAGCAACAAAAAGCTCCGGGTTGGCCTGGGAGGAGGGCGGCCAACCCGGAGCGAGAGAAGCGGGAGCGGTGGGCGTGCCGCCGGTGGGCGTGCCGCCCCTACGACGAGGGACCCTAGCGGGTGACCTTCATGCCGCAGGACTGCAGGTAGCTGAAGGTGCGCTGCGCGATCGGCAGGGGCCTGTCCCAGTCACACGGGTACATGTCCTGCTCCACGATGCAGTACAGGTCGCGGTCCAGGCCGGCCAGCGCGGCGAGCAGGGACGGCATGTCCGGGTCGCCCAGCGGCGGCTCAACCATGGCGCCCAGGCGGACGGCCGGGGCGAAGCCCAGCTTCTCCTCCCGGACACGGGCCGCGATCGCACGATCGACCTGCTTGAGGTGGACGTACTGCACCCGGTCCGGGTAGTCCGCGATGATCTTGAGGTTGTCGGCGCCGCAGTACGCGACGTGGCCGGTGTCCAGGCAGAGCTGCACGGTCTCGGGATCCGTCCCGTCCAGGAAGCGCTCGATCTCCTCCTGGGTGCCCACGTGGCTGTCCGCGTGGGTGTGGAAGACCAGCACGGCCTGGTGCCTGTCCGCGATGTACTTGCCCAGGTCTGACATGCCCGCGTTGAGCTTGGCCCACTCGTCGCTCGTGAGCACCGGATCGGCGGTCAGGTTGCCGTTCACGTCCGTGTATCCCTCGGGCAGGATCACGAGGTGCTTCGCGCCGTTGGGGCCGATGACGGCCATCTCGGCGTCCACGTCCTCCTTGGCCTTGGCCAGGGCCTCGGCACCCCTGTGCAGCGCAGCGGAGACGGTGCCGCCCGTGAGCGTCAGGCCGCGCTTCGCGTAGGCATCGCGGATGACGCCGGCGTCCTTGGGCAGGTAGCCGAAGGGGCCCAGCTCGGAGTACGTGTAGCCCGCTGCCTGGACCTCGTCCAGGTAGCGCTCCCAGGGGGTCTGGAGCGGGTCACCCGAAGGGTTCCAGACTCCCCAGGAATCGGGGGCGGTGCCCAGGTGGAGCTTCGGATACTTCGGCTCGATCACGGTGCTTGCGGCTCCTGGATGGTGTGGCTTGCCGGTGCCTTGCGGCCCTGTGTACGCTAGAATGTAATCGATTGTGTAACCGATTGCCAGACCCAACTTCACGCCCGTTCCGGCGCGAGCGGTCACAATGGGGGTCACGTTCCGCCGGCGGGTGCCGGCGCGGCATCGAAGCAATGATCCAGGTCGTTGAAACCCGGGAACCACACCACACAGGAGCCACAGGATGATCCGTATCGCCATGCTGGGGTCCGGCCGTGTTGGCCAGGTCCACGCCGCGTCCATCGCCTCGCAGGCCGGCGCGGAGCTCGCGCTCGTCGTGGACCCCATCGAGGCCGCCGCCTCCGCCCTGGGCGCCAAGTACGGCGTGAAGTACAGCCTGGACGTCCAGGACGCGTTCGAGGATGCCTCGATCGACGCCGTCGTCGTTGGCACCCCCACCAACACCCACACCGAGATGCTCGAGCGCGCCGTGGCCGCCGGTAAGAAGGTGCTGCTGGAGAAGCCGATCGACCTCGATCTCGCCAGGATCGACGCCACCTGGGCCCGGATCGCCGACAAGGCCCCGTTCGTCATGCTGGGCTTCAACCGCCGCTTCGATCCCTCCTTCCGCGAGGTCAGGGAGCGCGTCGCCAAGGGTGAGATCGGCGTCCTCCGCGCCGCCCGCATCACCTCCCGCGATCCCCAGCCCCCGCCCGCCGCGTACCTCGCCGTCTCCGGTGGCATGTTCAAGGACATGACCATCCACGACTTCGACATGGCCCGCTTCCAGGCCGGCGACATCGTGGAGGTCTCCGCCATGGTCTCCACGAACGGCCTCGAGGCCTTCGAGCAGGCCAAGGACCACGCCCAGGCCATCGTCACGATGCGTGCGGCGTCCGGCGCCCTCGTCACGATCGTGAACAGCCGCTCCTGCGCCTACGGTTACGACCAGCGCCTGGAGGCGTTCGGCGACGCCGGGTCCCTCGAGGCCGGCAACTGGACCGCCACCACGGTCCGCGCCGCGTCCGCCACCCAGACCGAGGCCGCGGGCCCCATCCTCAACTTCTTCCTCGAGCGGTACATGCCGGCCTTCAAGAACGAGATGGCCGAGTTCATCGCGGCGATCAACGAGGATCGCGCGCCCGCCGTTGGCTTCGCCGATGGCCGCGCGGCGCTCCTGCTCGCCGAGGCCGCCCAGCGGTCCGTCCAGACGGGCTCCGTGGTCAAGCTCTAGTCCCGTTCCGTCGCGGGCGCCCTCCGCCGGGCGCCGCGGGACGGCTGGCGCCGGCCCCTCGCGGGCTTCGGCGCCACCAGCGCTCCTTCCACGGGCGCCGGCCGGAGGTCTCCCCTCCCCGGCGCCCGTTTCGTTTGTCCCGGGCCGCCGTCGCCGCGCCCACCTCGCCGTCCCGCGGTGCCCGTCCCGCCGTCGCCGCGCCCACCTCGCCCGTCTCCCGTTCACCCGGAGGCGGCGGCGTTGATTCCGGGCGCGTTTGACCTCGTTGCGCCCAACCGCAACCACTCCCGCCGATCAGGGCTCGTCCGTGCGTGCGTCCACGTCCCCTCCCGCACGACCCGCCCCGCGCGGGTCGTAGCGGCCAAGCGCAACGTCTGACCTAGTAGCGCCCAACCGCAACCGGTTGTGCGGGCGCGGGTCCGTCACGCCGCAACGTGTTGCCTGGTAGCGGCCAAGCGCAACCGCTTGTGCGTGGATGGTTGCGGTTGGCCGCGACGTGGCGAAACGGACCAGAGGGAGACACACCTGCTCCCCCGCGTGTGCCAGTGGTGTGCCACAGGTCCGGGCGAGGAACCGGCCAGAGAGGGGCCCGG
>CAIYZX010000646.1 GCA_903930745.1 uncultured Chloroflexota bacterium
GTGAACTGCATCGTCCTCGTCAAGCAGGTCCCCGACGTATCCAACATCCCCGAGGAGGCCTGGGACCTCGAGAAGGGCACGCTCCGGCGCGCCATGCTCGACAGCATCCTCAATCCCCTGGACCTGCACGCCTTGACGTTCGCGTCCAGCCTCAAGGCTGGCGACCCGGACAGCAAGGTCGTCTTCCTCACGATGGGCCCGCCACAGGCACGCGAGATGCTCGTGGACTGCCTGGCCCGCGTGGACGGCGAGGCGATCCTGCTCACGGACAAGGCCTTCGCCGGCGCTGACACCGGTGCCACCGCGTACGCCCTCGCGTGCGCGATCCGCCGGATCCAGGCCGAGATGTTCGGCGGCGATCCCAACTACGTCATCGTCACGGGCATGCAGTCCGTGGACGGCGACACCGCGCAGGTTCCGCCCCAGGTGGCAGAGGACCTGGGCATCGACCACATCGCCTACGCCAAGGGCCTCAGGCTCACGCCGAAGCTGTCCATCCGCCGGATCGCGAGCGAGGGCGTGGAGGATGTCTCCCCGCTCCGCTGGCCGTTCCTCGTGACGGTCACCGCGTGCACGGACCCGCTCTACCCGTCGTTCCTGCAGGCGCGCGCCGCCCGCCACGGGACCATCCACGAGTGGACCGCCGCCAGCGTTGAGGCGGATCCGTCCCGCACCGGCCTCGCCGGCGCCTGGACCCAGGTCTACCGCCTCTTCTCCCCGTCGGAGGACCGGGCCAAGACGTGCGAGTACGTCACGGATCCCGCCGCCCTCGTTGGCAAGATCGCCGCCCGCTACCAGGACGCGGCGCCGGGCCAGGGCCCGGACGCGGACGAGGCGTACGACGCCGCCGGCCGCGAGCCCAGCTATCGCGGTGAGGTCTGGGTTGTCGCAGAGCGCGAGGGCGACGGCGTTCGAAGCGTCAGCCTGGAGCTCGTTGGCAAGGCCCGCCGCCTCGCGGACACGCTCGGCGAGAAGGTGGGCGCCGTGCTTGCCATCGACGACGCCGGCGATCGCGCGCAGCAGCTCATCGCCGCCGGCGCGGACACCGTCTACGTCCTGGAGCACCCGCTCCTCGCGGGCTTTGACCCTCTTGCCCAGAAGCACGCCATCAGCGATCTCGTGAAGGAGCGCAAGCCCCAGATCGTGCTGTTCGGCGCCAGCCCGCTGGGCCGCGAGCTCGCCCCGCGCGTCGCCTACGCCTGCCGCTCCGGTCTCACGGCGGACTGCACCCGCCTGGAGATCGGCGACTACAGCAAGGGCAAGACGGACGCGGTGGCGATCCTCAAGCAGACCCGCCCGGCCCTCGGCGGCAACGTCATGGCCACCATCATGACCAAGGACTCGCCGTCGCAGATGGCCACCGTCCGCCCGGGCGTCTTCAAGGTCCCGGCGATGGACACCGGCCGCACGGGCGAGGTGGTCAGGCCGAAGGTCAGCCTGGACGAGGAGGACCGCGGTCTCGAGGCCGTGCCCGTGGAGTCGTTCGCCGCCAAGGTGAGCATCCGTGACGCGGAGATCCTCGTGGCCGGCGGCCACGGCTTCCGGTCCCGCGCGGACTTCGACAAGTACCTGAGCCCCCTCGCGCAGGCGTTCGGCAAGCTCCTCGGTGCCAGCACCAAGGTGGCGGCCTCGCGCATGGCGGTGGAGGACGGCTTCACCACCCACGACTACCAGGTGGGCCAGACCGGCCAAACGGTGCAGCCGCGGCTCTACATCGCGATCGGCATCAGCGGCGCGGTGCAGCACATCACCGGCATGCAGGGATCGGAGATCGTCGTCGCCGTGAACAAGGATCCGAAGGCGAGGATCTTCAACTACGCGGACTTCGGTGTCGTGGGCGACATCGAGACCGTCATCCCGGCCCTCGTCAAGGCCGCGGAGGGCCAGGCATGAGCGCGAAGGTCATCGACGCCCTGATCGTCGGCGGCGGCCCCGCCGGCTTCGCCACCGCGATCCGGCTCAAGCAGCTCCTCGCGGAGAAGGCGCCGGACGCGTCCGTCGTCATCCTGGACAAGGCCTCGCGCCCCGGCAACCA
>CAIYZX010000647.1 GCA_903930745.1 uncultured Chloroflexota bacterium
AGGGCGCGCTGCGCACCCTCGCCGAAGGAGGCGTCGAACAGCGTCAGCACGTGCGCCAGTGCGAACAGGATGGCCCCGCGAACCACCGCCGCGCCTGCCCCGCCGGCCCGGAACCAGGCCGTTGTGGCGAAGCCGCGGAAGAAGATCTCCTCCCCCACCGGTGCCAGCACGGCGGCCGAGACCAGGTTGACGAGCAGACCCCCAAGGTCCGCGGCGGCAGGCAGCACGGGCGGCGCAGGCACCAGGAACTGCGAGAGCACGAGGCCCAGCGCCAGCGTCACCACCAGCACGGGCACGGCCAGCAACGCACCCAGGGAAAGCTCGCGGACGGCCGTGCCGCCGAGCCGCGTGACGCCCATCTCCGCCCAGGTGAGCGCGCCGGTCCCCACCACGAGCATGCGCACGAGCCCGATGTACAGCGCCGCCGTGATCGCCAGGTTCAGCATCGTGGCGAACGGCGAGGCCGCGTCCAGGCCCAGCGCGGAGAGCGGGCCCAGGATGACGATGACGAACGAGATCGTGAGCGCCACCACCGCGACCAGCACCAGCGCCGGCGAGGGGCCGAGGAACGGCAGGTCCGGCTGCTTCGAGCGCTCCACGGCCTGGGAGCCGGCTCCCGCCACAACGCCGAAGCCAAGCACCAGGGCCCCGAACAGGAACAGCCACGGGGCGGCCGCGGAGACAGTGGCCATGAACGAGACGAACAGCGACCCGGCGCCGACGAGCACCAGGATCCACGCGATCAGGTAGAGCGCGGGGACGGAGCGCCCCTCCAGGCTGAAGGGCGAGTGCGGCCGAACAGGCGCGGACGGATTGGACACGTCGCCGTCACCGGCCGCGGCGTCGTCCGGGGTCTCGAGGGCGTCGTCCGGGGTCACGGCACCGGCCGCGGCGGCCGCGGCGTCGTCAACGGCCTCGGGCGCATCCCCGGCGCCAGGGCCGGTCAACGATCCGCGGACTGGTCCGGTGCGCCGCTACCGGAACCGGACCGCGGCGCGACGCTGCGCGCCAGGCGGCTCGCCGTCCGCGCGCCGGGCAACCGGCTCATGGCCCCACCCTCGACAGCAGGCTGGTAGCCGGGAATGTCACCGCGCTCGAAGTCCTTGCCGCACCACGCGCAGAGCGACCACTCCAGGCCAACCAGCCGGCCGCAGTTCGCGCAGACGCGGTTCAGCCGGGTCCGGCAGAGCGGGCAGATGATCCATTCGTCGTGCACGCGCCGGTGGCAGCCGGGGCAGGTCTTGACGGCCTCGACCTCGGCGAGGAGCGCCTCCTCCGCGAGGTTCCGCTCGTAGATCTCGCCGATCCTCTCCTGGGGCCGCACGATCCGGTAGACGATGACGCCGAAGACGAACAGCACCGGCGTGAAGAGGACGATGACGGCCGCGGCGAGGTACGGGAGGATGGGGTTCTCGCTGCGCAGCTGCATGTCGCGGAACGCCCAGTAGGCGGCGGCGAGCCACAGGATCACCGCGTAGACGGCGATGGCCTTGACGCCGAACTGGACGATCGGGCTGTCGATGATGCCGCCGATCGTGTCGCCGACGGTGCTGAGAATGTCGTTCATGCGGTGGCGACGGGCCTCCGGAGGGTGACGGTGCGCCGTTCAGGCGCGCGCGGCGGGAGTGTAACAGGGGGCGGGCTACGAACCCGG
>CAIYZX010000648.1 GCA_903930745.1 uncultured Chloroflexota bacterium
ATGGCGGACTTCGCGGCGATGAACGCGGTGTACGCGGAGACGTTCAGCTCGCCGTACCCGGCGCGGACCACGATCGGCGTGGCAGCGCTCCCCCTTGGCGCCCGCGTGGAGATGAAGCTGGTCGCGAAGGCCCGCTAGGGGGCGGCTCGCCGCCACGCGCCGTGCCCGGCGCCCCGCCGGCCACCCGCCGCCACGCGCCCGGCCGCGACTGCCAGTCCATGATCCCAGGAGCGAGGCGGCCGAACCCGGCCCTCGTTCTGGAGAACCGCGACTGGCAGTCCACGGACCCCGTCTCGGCGGCGTGATTCGCGGCCACCTGGAGCCGCGACACCGGGTTTCATGGACTCACAGTCACGGAGCGCCGCCGTCAGGCGATCACCTCCCGATGTCGCGGCGCGCGAACCCCGCGACGCCCACCGCCAGCCCGCCCACCCAGAGCGCGGCGCACGCGGCGAGGCCGGCAGGCTCCCATGAGCCAACCATCGGCAGCCCCAGGTGCGTGGTGAGCGCCAGGTCCGCCACCCAGTCCGGCAGCCGCAGCACCGGGGCGAAGAGGTCCAGCACGAACGTCAGCACCGTCGCCAGCATGACCACCACCCCCGCGGAACCCGGCCCGCCCAGCGCCGAGAGGCGCGTCAAACCGCCCAGCCCGCCCACGCCGCCAAGCGCCACCCCCACCCCGGCCAGCGCCAGGCCGTAGGCGCCCAGCACGAGCGTGCCCGCCATCGGCTGCCACGGCGAGTACCCCGCCGCCCAGACGCCCGTCCCCACGGCCACCGCCAGGGCCAGCGTGACCGCGCCCACCCCAGCCGCGACAGCAAGCCACGTGGCGAGGATCCACCGCACCCGCCCCACCCCGGACGCGAGGAACATCTCCAGCCGGCCGGCGCCCTCGTCGCCCAGCCTCGCGCCCACGAGCGAAGCCACGGAAAGCCCCACCAGCACGAAGCCCATGTCCACGAATGCCAGCTGCAGGTACCCCTCCGGCGTGGTCATGTCCACGTCCGGGATCATCGTGCGGAAGGCGATCGCGAGGTCCGGCGCAGACGCCAGCATGTCCATCATCCCGCGCACGGACGCCGCCATCACGAGGCCATAGGCAGCCAGCCCGAACGCCCACCACCAGGCGGTGGGCAGGAGCTCCCCCAGCGAGCGCGCGAGGGGACCGCGCGTCCCGGCCAGCCGGCGAGGGAACCGCGGCCCGGGGAGCGAGACGGTGACGCCCACGTCGCGCCGGGCGAAGCCTTCGACGCCCACCGCCAGCAGCACCAGAGTCAGGGCCGCAGCCGCCGCCACACCCGGCCAGTCCGTCTGCTCCACGAGCGGCAGGTGGTTCGCGGTCCAGGCCCAGGGGGTCCAGGCGGAGATGGCGTCGAAGGGCTCGAAGACGGTCCGATACCCGTACATCACGTACGAGCCCGCCATCACCGTCCCGGCGATGCCCGCGCCGGCACCCTTCCCGAAGACCGCGGCGATCGCGAAGGCCATCGAGCCCGTGACCAGGGACCGGACCAGCAGTCCGATGGCGAACCCGGCGGCCGCGGCGGGCGCGATGGGATCGCCCGGGAGCACGCCGTACACCACGCCCGTCACCCACGTGGCGAGGCCGGTCAGCGTGACCACCGCGGCGAGCGCCGTGACGTGCGCGAAGACCTTCGCGAGGGCCACCCGCCGGCGCGTGGACGGCCCCGCGAGGACCATGTCAAGGCTGCCACGCGCCGCCTCGCCGGCCAGCGTGGACGAGAGCGCGAGCAGCGACCACAGCCCGCCGATGAGCGCGAAGTACGGCCCGTAGTGCCAGCCCAGGAAGCCGCCCAGCGTGTCAACGCGGACCGGGTTCCCGTAGAAGCCTCGCAGGACGGGCGGGATGTCGCGGCTGAGCATCCCCAGCTCCAGGCGGGTGGCGGGGGAGCCGTATGTGACGCTCATCGTGAGGCCGCCGCCCACCACCAGGACCAGCAGCAGGCCCGCGGCGCCCAGGGCTGCCGGGGTGGAGTCTCGGAGCGTCTTGCCGAAGACGGAGCCAAGCCCGAAGAGCCGCGCGAGCGCGGACGGACGCGAGGTGGCCATCGCGGCACCCTCCGTTGCGGGCTGTTGCCTCGTCCAGTGAACCGCGCCGGGGTGGCGGCCGCGAGGGTCGCGAGGCACGTCGTTTGGGGACCGGCCCGCCCCGCCCAGGGGGTCGGCGGGACCGTAACCGCGCCGTAACATCCACCTGCGAGCCTCCCCGTCGCGAGGCCCGCCCCGGTGGTCACGCGGTGAGATGAGGAACCGTGAACGCAGACGTCACGATCCTGGTGGTGGAGGATGACCCGGCGGTTGCCGAGGCGCTCGTCGAGGGCATCCGCAGCGACGGCTATCGCGTGCACCACGAGCCCACCGCGGCCGGCGCCATGGCGTGGGGGATCGCGCACCACCCGCACCTCGCGGTCCTGGACGTGCGGCTCCCGGACGGATCCGGCTTCGACATCGTGCGCGCCTTCCGCGCCCGCGGCCACCACCTGCCGATCATGATGCTCACCGCCGCCACGGACGAGGTGGACGTGGCCATCGGCCTCGAGTCCGGGGCGGACGAGTACGTCCCCAAGCCCTACCGGCTCCGCGAGCTGCTTGCCCGCATCCGCGCCCTGCTGCGCCGGGCGTACGGCGAGCTGTCCTCCGCCGATGCGGACCAGCTGCGGATCGCGGACCTGGTCCTGGACCGGAGCTCCGGCTCGGTGACGCGCGGCGGCGCCCGCCTGGAGCTCACGCCCACGGAGTTCCGACTCCTGGTCTATCTCGCGCAGCATGCGGGGCAGGTGCTGAGCCGCGCCCAGCTCATCGACGGCGTCTGGGGCTACGCGTACGAGGACATGGACGAGAAGACGGTCAACGTCCACGTCCGGCGCCTGCGCATGAAGGTGGAGCCGGACCCGGACCACCCCACGATCATCCTCACGGTCCCTGGCCTGGGCTACCGGGTGGACCGCTGACGATGGCGAC
>CAIYZX010000649.1 GCA_903930745.1 uncultured Chloroflexota bacterium
CTACGACAACTCGTACATCGCGGGCCTGCGGTCCATCTGGCTCACGTCCATCGACGGCGCGGGCAACGCGGTTGGCCGCCAGGCCGCGAACGTGCTGCTGGCGCGGATGGGCGAGCCCTCGCGTCCCGCGGAGCTGGTGCTGGTGCCGCCGTCGCTGCACCGGCGCGGGACCACGGCCCCGCCGCCTTCGTCATCATCGTCGTCGTCGTCATCATCATCGTCGTCGTCGCCGTCATCGCGCTGATCGGCGCCGTCATCGCGCTGATCGGCGCGGTCGTCCTTTCTCGCTCCCTCCCCTTCCCTTCGGCCCCGAGGACTCCATGCTGACCCGCCGCCTCACGTGGAGCTCGTATGCGCTGATGGTGGCGCAGGGCTTCCTGATCTACAGCGTGAGCTACATCACGCCGTACATGGAGTCCGAGCTTCGGGCGCCCACGTGGGCCGCGGCGATGCCATCGGCCGCGCTGGCCGTCGGGTTCCTCCTTGCGGGCTGGACGGTGCCGTTCGTCGTGCGCCGCTTCGGGCCGGGTGTGGCGGTCCGGCTCTGGGCGTCAATGGGCGTCGTGTCCGCGCTGCTCCTGGGGCTCGCTGACTCCGTGCCGCCGGTCCTCCTGGGCTCGTTCCTGGTTGGGCTCATGGGGGCGGGCACCATCGTCCACGTCATCAGCGCCTTCGCCGGCGTGTCGAACGGGATGTACCTGGTCCGGGCCTCGATGTGGTCCGTGGTGGGCGGCCTCATCGGGCCGCTGGTGCTGTCGCTGACCGCCCGATCCGCCGACTGGAACACCGGCCTCCTCGCCATGATCCCGGTGTCCATCGTGGTGACGCTGGTGGCGGCCCCCTCGCCGGCCCACGTTGAGGGCCGGGCGCCAAGCGCCGGCACCGCGCCTGTCTCCCCCGGGTCCATCGCCGGCACGTCCGCGTCCACCGCCGGCACGTCCAGCGCGGCCACGTCCTCGGACCCCGCGCCCGTCACCTCCGGGTCCCTCGCCCCAACGCGCGTGGTTGCGCTTGGCCGCAACTACCGCCTCGTCTGGGTCTTCCTGCTCCTCTCGATCGGTGTGGAGTTCGCCTTCGTCGCCTGGGGAGCCCAGGTTGCGGTTGCCCGCAACGACCTCGGACTGGCGGACGCCACGGCCATCGCCTCGCTCTTCGTGGTGGGCGAGCTCATCGGCCGGATCGCGTGGGGTGTCCCGCGCCTCGCCCGAACGGACCGCAGGCTGGCGCTGCGAGCCAGCGTTGGCGTTGCCGCCACCGGCGCGCTGCTCCTCTGGCTGGCGCCATCGCCCTTCATCGCCGGCCTGGGCCTGCTCCTCGGCGGCCTGGGGATCGCCATCCAATACCCGATCGCCTCGTCCCTCGCCCTCGCGCACGCACCCGGCGCGGCGGTCCGGGCCAGCTCGGTGATCAACCTGGCCTCCGCCCTCTCGATCAGCGGGGCACCGCTCCTGCTGGGCTTCGTTGCGGCGGCGGTGGGCGTGCTGAACGCCTGGTCGCTGACCCTGGTGCTGCTGGCCGTGGGCCTCGCGGTGATCCTGGCGGTCCCCGCCCCGCCAGCCGCGCCCCCCCCGGCCCGCGACTAGCCGCCCCGGCCACCGCGGCAGGCTGATCCCCCGACTATGGGGGGAGAACCTGGGATCAGCTGCCGGTCATCCGTCACCGGTGGCGGGAAACCGCGGATCAGCTGCAGAGCTGAGGTCGATTCCTGCAGGAAACGGGCTGAGCCGCCAAGGTCGGGGCCGGATTCCCGTCACCGCTGACGGGCGACCCAGCCGGCCTCGGGGCCGCCGAGCCGCGCCGCCGAGCCGCGCCGCCGAGCCCCGCCGCCGAGCCGCGCCGACGACCCAGCCGGCCTCGGGGCCGGAGCCGCCGAGCCGGGGCCCCGGACCCGTCCGCGGAAACCCAGGAACCCCCGCTAGAACGTGATCCCGAGGTGCGCGAACCCGCGCAGGTTGTTCTTCGTGATCCGCTCGTACGGGCCGGACAGCTCGAACTCCGGGATCCGCGCGAGGAACCGCTCCAGCGCGATCTTCGCCTCGAGGCGGGCCAGC
>CAIYZX010000650.1 GCA_903930745.1 uncultured Chloroflexota bacterium
ACGCCAGCGGCGACACGTAGACGGACTCGCCCGCGCGCCACGTCTCCAGGGCGGTGAGCCCGGGCAGCGCCGAAGGATCCGCGGCGACCGGATCCACCGGCCACCACGCGAGGTCCGCGGGTGACCCTGGCTCCAGCGTGCCCGCCCCCGTGGAGCCGATCCCGAGCGCGTGCGCCGCGCCCTGCGTCTGCGCGGTGAGCGCCTCCGCGAGTGTGAGCGCCTGCGACGGATCGATGGCCAGGCCGCGCGCGTCCAGGCGCGTCACGGCCGCCGAGACCGCCACGAACGGGTCCAGCGGCGTGGCCGGGTGATCCGAGGAGAACGCCAGCGGCACACCGGCCTCGCGGAGCTGCCGGAGCGGGACCAGGCGGAAGCCGGGCGGCATCGGCGAGATCGTGAGCTCGTGGCCCGTGGTCACGAGGAAGCCCGGCTGGGCCACCACCGGGATACCGGCGCCACCCAGCGCCGCGGCCTGCCATGCCTCCAGGACCATCGCGTGCTCCACGCGCAGCGGCACGGAACGCGCCACCACGAGATCCGCGGCGAGGCCGGTGAGCACAGACTCCACCGCCCCGTTGCCCACGGCGTGGACCGCGAGCCCGCCGCCCGCCTCCGCCGCCTGGCGCAGCAGCGCGGGGAACGCCTCCTCCGTGGGGAACCGCAGGCCCGTGTGCCATCGGCGGTCCGTCTCGCGCCTGGGCATCCCCGCCCGCATCCCCACCGCGCGCGACGTCGCCCCCTCCGGTCCAAACCCCGCGCGGAACGACCCGCGCAGCAGGGACCCCAGCTGCGAGCCCGTCATGCACAGGTGGCAGAACTCGCCGCCATCGAGCAGCACCTTTGCCGTGCTGCCGGCCGCGATGTGCGGCTCATCGATCCGCGAGCCCACCAGCAGCGCCTGCGCCGCGACGCCCGCCGCGTCCAGGATCGAGCAGAAGTCCGCGGCCACCACCGCGGGCACCGCCGCATCGGCGATCCGCGTGATGCCGTGGGAGAGCAGCCGGCGCGCGAACGCCTCCAGGCGGCCACGCCAGGCCTGCGGGTCCAGCGCGTCAGCACGCCCGGAGGCCGCCTCGGCGAGAAACGAGGCGGATTCGAGCAGCACGCCCGTGGGGCGTCCGCGCCCGTCGCGCAGGATCCGACCGCCCGGCGGGTCCGCGGTGGTGCGCCCGATGCCCAGTGCATCCAGGCCCGCCGAGTTGACGACACTCTCGTGGTACGTCCGCGACTGGACGTGGAGCGGCCGGTCCGGGACCGCCCGGTCCAGCTCCGCGGCGGTGGGGGAGCGGTGCTCCGCGAGGAGGAGCGGCTCGTACCCGTGGTACCGGAGCCAGGAGCCCGCGCCCGGGTCAACCGAGGCGAGGGCGGATCCCGGCGCGGGCGCCGCGGCGGCCAGCCGCCCCACGAGATCCACCAGCTCGCGCACGGTCAGGGCCTTGCGCAGCAGCGCATCGGTGGAGGGGTCGGAGGCCACGAGGTACGCGTGGAGGTGCGGGTCGATGAACGCCGGCAGCACGGCCCCGCGGTCCAGCCGCCGCTCCGAGGCTCCCGTGGGCATCGCCGCCCGCACGCTCGAGAGCGACCCCGCGGCCACCACCCGCCCCTCGTCCAGGCCCAGGGCATCAACCGGCGCCCGGTCGAATCGCAGGTGGATGGGCACGCCGTACAGGATCCGGGCCATGAGCAGATGCACCCCCGTGCAGGGCGACCGCCCCGGCAGTGACGGCAGGGTGCGGCGCGTGGAGACCTGTATGCCCTTGTAGGGAAATCCCGTCAAGGGTCGTTGCGCCCGCCCACCGGGAAGCCGCACGCATTCGGCAGAATGGCGGCATGCACTCGGCCAGCCCGCGCAAGCGCCGCCTCGACGTGCCGGCGCCGCTGCTGGTGCTGGCCGAGATGTCGTTCGTCCAGTTCGGCGCCGCGAACGCGCGCACGCTGATCCGCTCAACCAACGCCATCTTCGCGGTCTGCCTGCGGCAGCTCAT
>CAIYZX010000651.1 GCA_903930745.1 uncultured Chloroflexota bacterium
CGATCAGAGGGCCGGAAGGTCGATGACGACGTTTGTGCCGCCGTGCCCGCTCGCCTCGATCCAGACGCGGGCGCCGGCGGCCACCGCATGCTCACGGATCCGGGCGAAGCCGGTTCCATTGCCGGCGTGGACGGGGTCAATGCCAATGCCGTCGTCGGAGATGCGAACGAAGATGCGGCCGCTGCGCTGGCTGGTGGACACCGTCGCGTACGGGGCCTGGGAGTGACGGTCCACGTTGGCGAGGGCCAGGTCCACGGCACAGGCCAGGTGCACGGCGCGATCCGCAGGTAGGACGGGACCCTCGTAGGGCGCCATCACTGCGACCGGCATGCCGGAAAGGCGGGCGAAGAGGCCTGCGCGGTGGCGCAGCACGGCATGAACGGGGAGCGCATGGCTGGTGATCGCGGGGGCGGCAGCGGTGACGCTCACTGTCGTGCAGACCTCATCTGGAACACGGGTTGACGAGGGCATGCTCCAGCGGCTGCGGGGCATCAATGTGACATTTGCCCCGGTTGGTGTGGCACTTCCGAGACAAAGACTCTCGGCGGGCTGCCCGCACGCACGCCACGATCGCGTTGGCATGTCCGCGGCCCATCCCGAGCTCCGCCTGGAGCCAGGCCACGGTCTCCGTGTGCCGTTCCGCCTCAGGGCGTGTGCGCACGAGCTCCAGGCACCCGGCGATGGGCCTGCCGTAGGTCTTCCTCATGGACGGGAAGCAGGATGCGGGGCCCATGACCCGCGCGGTGGGCTGCCTGTCCGGCACGGCGTGTCTCCTCCGTGTGGCCGTATTCTGCCGCTGGGCGCCCGGACACGCGCCACGCGAGGAGCCGCCGATGCTTGAGATCACCACGGACCGGACGCGGATCGACGTGGACTGGGTGCATGCCGTCCTGTCCGAGCAGGCGTTCTGGGCGATCGGGCGGCCGCGTGACGTGGTTGAGAAGTCCATCGCCGGGTCCCTCTGCTTCTCTGCATTCGACGGCCACCGGCAGGTGGGCTTCGCGCGCGTGGTCACCGACGAGGCCACGTTCGCATGGGTCTGCGATGTCTTCGTGGAGGAGGCGTGGCGCGGCACTGGCGTGGGGAGGCAGCTCATGGCGGCGATCGTTGAGGATCCCCGGCTGGCCTCCCTCAAGCGGACGATCCTCGTCACGGATGCGCCGGGCTTCTACCGGCCCTTTGGCTTCGAGGTGATCGAGCGACCGGAGCGGTGGATGCTGCGACCCGGCGCGGGGCCCACGGACTGAGCTGGAGGACGCCCCGTGACCGACGCCGACGCTCGTCCCCTGGTCGCCCTTGTTGGAGCGGGCGGCTGGATCGGCCGCCACCTGGGTCCATCCATGCTGCGGTCCGGCGCCTTCGCCGCGGACCAGCTCGTTGGCGTTGGACGGTCGGGCCCCGGCGAGGCGTACGCAGCGTGGCCGGAACTCCGATGGGAGCGGGACCTTGGAGCCGTCGATCCCGTTCCGGACATCGTGATCCTGTCGGTCCGTCCGCAGGACTTCCGCTCGGGCGTGTTTCGGGCCGATGGGAGCCTGGTGATCTCCATGATGGCGGGAGTGGGGGCCACCGAGATCGCGGAGCGGACCGGGGCGGTTCGAGTGGTCCGCACGATGCCGAACGCCACCGTGGAGCTGGGCCGCTGCTTCATGCCCTGGCATGCGACGGGCACCGTTGAGACAGACGACCGGTCGCTCGTGACGGCGGTGCTCTCGTCCGTTGGGTCCTGCGCGGAGGTCGCGCGCGAGGCGGACGTGGATGCTGTGGGGGCGCTCTCCGGAACCGGGCACGCCTACCCGGCGCTCCTCGCCGGAGCGCTGCTCGCAGCCGCCCGTTCCGCCGGTCTCTCGGAGGAGGTCGCTGTGCGCACGGTGGAGAACATC
>CAIYZX010000652.1 GCA_903930745.1 uncultured Chloroflexota bacterium
GCGGGTGACGCCGGCGTAGAGCAGGCGCCGCTCCAGGCTGCCCGCAGGCCCGGGATCCGGCACGTCAACCAGGATCACCACGCCCCGCTCGATGCCCTTCATCCGCCGCGCGGAGTCGAAGTAGACCTTGTTCGGATCGGGTGCCGGGAGCTGCTCAACGGGCACCGGGAGACGCCGGCCGGCGCCGTCCAGCTGCGGGTTGGCAAGCTCCAGGAACTTCGAGAGGCGGCCACGGAAGCGGCGCTCGGCGAAGACCGGGTTGGCGTCCGTGCGGCCGAACGTGACCACGGCGATCCGCCCCGGCTGGATCCGCTGGGCGGCCAGCTCCTCGATGACATCCTCCAGGACAGCGCGCTGCGCGGCAGGGGTGGCGTCCGAGACCGCCCGGTAGTCGATGCGATGGCTGCTCACGCCGCCCTTGCGGCTGACCCGCGTGACGCCATCGGCGCGGAGCCCTTCCGCGAGCCGGAACACAGGCTCAGGGTTCCGGTGGTTCTGGCGGATGACCACGGTGTCCGATCCCGGGGCGGCCGGAGGCGGGGCGGCGCTCGCGGACCCATCGGTCGCAGCACCGGAGGCATCGGCGGCCAGGCGCTGGAACGCGTCCGCGAACGTCCAGATGCTCCCCTGCTCCGGGTCACGCAGGAACCCGGCCAGCGCCGCGATGACCGGCGCGCCGATGTCCTGCGCCTCGTCGATCACGAGCGCGTCATACCGGTCCGCGGACGCGGCGGCGATCTCCGCGGCCCGCGTGGGCAGCACGTCCAGCTGGTCCGGTGCGATGGGTCCCGCAGGCGGCACGCCGAAGTCCTCGCTCCGCCCTGTGCCGCGGGCCGCCAGGACCAGCACCTGGTGGAGCGTGTTGACGGTGGCGAGGCCGCGCGCCTTCTCGTGCTCCCCAACGTCGCGCTGGAAGGACTTCGCGAGGTTGGCCGTGGAGCAGACCAGGAGCACCCGCTTGCGGGCCTCCAGCAGGGCGATGGCGCGCAGCCGGGCGATCACGCTCTTGCCGCCACCCGCGCCCGCCTCGAAGTGCAGCCGCGGCAGCCCGCCCAGGTTCTCCACCCAGTCGCGGTGGATCCGCTCGTCCGCCGCCAGGCGCGCCTGGTCCACCTCGAGATCACCCACGAGGCTCGTGGAGAAGGAGAAGCGCGGGAGCAGGACGTCCACCACGCCGCGGACCCAGTCGTCGTCATCTCCGGCCACCGGACCACGCCCTGAGCGGGCGGCGGGTGCCGCGCGGGCGGTGAACCGCGCCACCGCATCGGCGACGCCACCCGGGCGGGCCATCGCGGTCCGGTCGATCACCTGGTCCGGCGCCATGCTGGCGGACCGCGCGAGCTTCGCCAGTCCGTCGCCCACCACGTCCACGCCGGGCAGGCAGATCATCCAGGTGGCTGCCGGCTGGCCGCTCGCGGGCCAGAGGTCCGGCCGCTCATCCAGCGCCTCGCGCAGCTGGCGCAGAGCGGACCCGGCCTGCTGCTCCGGACCGTGCGGCATCGGGCGGTCGTTCTGGTACCACTGGTTGTCGTCGCGGCGCTCCACGCGCCCGCCCTTGACCTCCACCAGCACGATGCCGTGGTCCGGGTGGAGCAGCAGGAGGTCCAGCTCGCGTGCCTTGCGCCCGCGCTCGTCCGCCAGGCTCACGTACAGGTTGTGGGCGATGGTCCAGCCCAGCGGCACCAGCTGGTCGCGGAACCGCTCGAACGCGATGCGCTCGATGTCGTTCGCGAACCCCGAGGCCACCAGGGCCCCGCCCTCGGCCTCCCCTCGAGCCGACTCGCCGCTCATCTGACCTCTATGACCTCGTCCCTGATCGTGTCCCGCCGGACGGTGAGCCACCGGCGGCAGCCGCTGGCGTGGAACCAGCGCTCCGTGGCCACGCCGTGCGGGTTGTTGAAGATCCAGACCTCATCGTAGTCCCGGTCATCCGGCTCGGTGATGTGGTCCGGGACCGCGCGCCGCTCCCCGCCGAAGGTGAACTCCTCCAGCGGCCGGCGTCCGCAGCGCGGACAGTGCAGCTCGTGCATCAGGCGCTCCTCCCTCGGGCGCAGCCCGTCACCAGGCTCCGCCCGCTCACCGGGTCCCCGCCGATCCCTGGTCCGCCAGCACGTGGTCCCGCCGGAAGCGGTCCAGCGTGAACGGCGCGATCTCCGCGTTCGGCGTCCCCGTGGCCACGAGGTGCGCCATCCCCTCCCCGCCCGCGGGGA
>CAIYZX010000653.1 GCA_903930745.1 uncultured Chloroflexota bacterium
GCGGGTGACGCCGGCGTAGAGCAGGCGCCGCTCCAGGCTGCCCGCAGGCCCGGGATCCGGCACGTCAACCAGGATCACCACGCCCCGCTCGATGCCCTTCATCCGCCGCGCGGAGTCGAAGTAGACCTTGTTCGGATCGGGAGCCGGGAGCTGGTCCACGGGCACCGGCAGGCGCCTGCCCTCCGCGTCCAGCTGCGGGTTCCCCAGCTCGCGGTAGCGGGAGCTCCGCCCGTGGAGCCGCCGGTCCGTGAAGATGGCGTTGTGGTCCGTCTTCCCCATGGTGACCACCGCGATCCGCCCGGCCTGGATCCGCTGGGCGGCCAGCTCGTCGAGCACCTGCTCCAGGACCGCGCGCTGGGTCGCCGGCGAGTCGTCCTCGCATGGGCGGTAGTCGATGCGGTGGCTGCTGATCTCGCCCTTGCGGCTGACCCGGGCGACACCGTCCGCCCGAAGCCCCTCGGCCAGGCGGAAGACGGGCTCCGGGTTGCGGTGGTTCTGGCGCATCACCACCGTGTCCGATCCGCGGGCAGCCGGGAGCGCGACGGACTCCGGCGCATCATCGGGCGCGGCGTCGTAGGTGAAGCGCTGGAACGCGTCGGCGAAGGTCCAGATGCTGCCGCCCGCCGGGTCGTGGAGGAATCCGGACAGCGCCTCCACTGCAGCGGCGCCGATGTCCTGCGCCTCGTCGATCACCAGGGCGTCGTAGCGCTCCTCCGAAGCCGCTGCGATGGCGCCGGCGAAGGACGGCAGGGCCACCAGCTGTGCGGGAGCGATCGGGCCGTCCGCGGGGACGCCGAAGTCCTCGCTCCGCTTCGTCCCCCGAGCCGCGAGGACCAGGACCTGGTGCAGCGTGTTCACCACCGCGCGACCGCCGGCCCGGTCCGCCACGGTCCGCTGCAGCGACTTCGCCAGGCTTGCCGTGGAGCAGACCACGAGGACCCGCCTGCCCTGCTCGGCCAGCGAGAGGGCGCGCAGCCGCGCCACGACGCTCTTGCCGCCACCGGCACCCGCCTCGAAATGGAGGCGCGAGATGCCACCCAGGTTCTCCACCCAGTCGCGGTGGATCCGCTCGTCCGCGATGAGCCGGGCCAGGTCCACCTCGAGGTCGCCGACGAGGCTGGTGGAGAACTCGAACTCCGGCAGGAGCACCTCCACCACGCTGGCCACCCAGTCCACGGTGCCCGGGTCCGCCGCGGGCGCGCCGTCCGGCCCGGCTCCCGCCGCGCGGCCGACGCCGCCAACCCGGGCCGTGAACGCCGCCACGGCCTCGGCCACGCCGGCGTCACCGGCCATCGCCGTCCGGTCGATCACCTGGTCCGGCGCCATCGTCACCGACCGCTCGATGCTGGCCACCGCCTTCGCGGACAGGTCCGCCTGCGGGAGGCAGAGCATCCAGCCCACGCGCGGCGTGATTCCCAGGGACTTGAGGACCGGGTGGGCCTTGAGGGCGGTCCGCAGCTTGGCCACGGCGGAGGTGACCTGCTGCTCCGGGCTCCGGTCCATGGGGTCCCCGTTCTGGAACCAGACCCCATCGGCATGGCGCTCCACGCGCCCGCCCTTGACCTCCACCAGCACGATGCCGTGGTCCGGGTGGAGCAGCAGGAGGTCCAGCTCGCGCGCCTTGCGCCCGCGCTCGTCCGCCAGGCTCACGTACAGGTTGTGCGCGATGGTCCAGCCCAGCGGCACCAGCTGGTCGCGGAACCGCTCGAACGCGGTGCGCTCGATGTCGTTCGCGAACCCCGAGGCCACCAGGGCCGCGCCCTCGGCCTCCCGCCGAGCCGGCTCGCCGCTCATCTGACCTCTATGACCTCGTCCCTTATCGTGTCCCGCCGGACGGTGAGCCACCGGCGGCAGCCGCTGGCGTGGAACCAGCGCTCCGTGGCAACGCCGTGCGGGTTGTTGAAGATCCAGACCTCGTCGAAGTCCCGGTCGTCCGGCTCGGTGATGTGGTCCGGGACCGCGCGCCGCTCCCCGCCGAAGGTGAACTCCTCCAGCGGCCGGCGCCCGCAGCGCGGACAGTGCAGCTCGTGCATCAGGCGCTCCTCCCTCGGGTGCAGCCCGTCGCCAGGCCTCGCCCGCTCACCGGGTCCCCGCCGATCCCTGGTCCGCCAGCACGTGGTCCCGCCGGAAGCGGTCCAGCGTGAACGGCGCGATCTCCGCGTTCGGCGTCCCCGTGGCCACGAGGTGCGCCATCCCCTCCCCGCCCGCGGGGA
>CAIYZX010000654.1 GCA_903930745.1 uncultured Chloroflexota bacterium
CCATCCCCCTCGCCCACGCCAGGAGGCCCAGCGCATGAAGGTGAGCTCGCCCGTGGGCGACTTCCCGTTCACCCCGGAGTCCCTCCGCGTGGAGGGAACGGACGTGGTGGTGGAGGGTGCGATGGGCGCCTGGCCCGCCACGATCCGCATGGGCACCGAAGACGTGCCGATGCTCCTCCGCCTCGTCCCGCGGCCCGTCCTGTACGCCGTCGCGGCGCTCGTCGCCGTCGTCCTCATCCGGTCCATCACCCGCGGCCGCTAGCGCCGCAACCCGCCAGAACCACAACCCGCCAACCCAGTCATCCATCCGCCCAAAGAGGGAGCAGGAACCATGAGCAGCAACGAGAACTGGCAGAAGGCCCGCGAGGAGGTCATCCTCTTCTGCCGGCGGATGCAGATGGAGCACCTCGTCTACTACACCGCCGGGAACATCTCCAAGCGCGTTGACGGCGAGGACGGCCTGTACGCGGTGACCCCCACCAACACGCCGTACGACACCCTCCGCCCGGAGGACATCGTGATCGCCACCGTGGACGGCGAGATCGTGGACGGCCACAAGCGCCCCACGTCCGAGTTCCCGATGCACACGCTCATGTACAAGCGGCGCCCGGAGATCGGCGGCATCGTCCACACGCACTCAGCCGCGGCCATGTCCATGGCGGTCATGGGCTGGACACTCCCGCCCATCCTCACGGGCTTCGTGGAGGCGGCCGGCGGCTCCGTCGCCACCGCGCGCTACTCCCGCCCCGGGACCGAGGAGATGGCGGACTACACCGCCGAGGCCCTCGCGGACCGCGGCGCGTGCTTCCTGCGCCACCACGGCCTTCTCGCCATCGGCTCCAACCTCGCCCATGCCTTCCAGGCGGCCAGCGTGACCGAAGGTGCGGCGGAGGTCTACCTGCGGCTGCGCGGCATGGGCGTGGAGCCGGTGGAGCTCCCCGAGTCCGAGGTCAAGTGGATCGCGGACGAGTGGCGCGAGCAGTGGCACGGCTGATCCCGTGACGGGATTGCTGATCGGCGCGGACATCGGCACGTCCGCGCTCAAGGCGGTCCTCGCGCACCCGGAGCGAGGCGTGCTCGCGGTGACCGAGCACGCCTATCCGATGCGCCGCCCACACCCCGGCTGGGCCGAGAACGACCCGGAGGACTGGTGGACGGCGCTCCGGGCCGCGGTGCCGGCACTGCTCGCCGCTGCGGGCGCGGTCGGGGCCGATGTCGCCGCGCTGTGCGTGGTGGGCCAGCGGGATCCCTTCGTGCTGGTGGACGAGGCGGGCGCCCCGCTCGCCCCGGCGATCCACTGGACGGATCACCGGGACACGGCCGGCACGGACGCGGTCTTCGATCGCGTTGGCCGCGAGCGGATCACGGACGTGTCCGGCGTGCCGCCCACCACGGGCCTCGTGCTGCCGAACCTGGACTGGACGAGGCGCGCGCTGCCGGACGCCTACGCCGCGGCGACGCACGCGCTCCAGCCGAAGGACTTCGTCCGGATGCGGCTCACCGGCGATCGTTCCACGGACACGAGCTCGCCCTCGCGCAGCCACCTCAACGACTGGCGCACGGACACCTGGTCCGGCGAGCTGTGCGAGGCCGCAGGCCTGGACGTCCGCCTGCTGCCGGAGATCCGGTACGGCGCGTGGGAGGCAACGGGCCGGCTGACCGCGGCCGCCGCCGCGGCCCTGGGCCTCACGACGAGCGTGGTGGTGGCCGCGGGTGGCGGTGACGACCAGGCGGCGGCCCTCGGCAGCGGCGCCCTGGAGCCCGGCGATCTCAGCCTGGGCACGGGCTCGTCCCTGGCCTGGCGCGCCGTGGTGCGCCAGCCGCGCGTGGACGCCACGGGCCGGCTCTGCATCGCGCGTCACGTGGTGCCGGACTCCTTCATCTACGAGGCCGTGGGCGTGGGCACCGGCACGATGCTGCGCTGGATCCGCGAGCTCCTGGCCCAGCCCGGTGCCGAGCCGCCCGCCTACGAGCAGCTGATCGAGGCCGCGGCGGCCATCCCGCCCGGGGCCGGCGGCGTCACCTGCTATCCGTACCCGGACGGCGCGACGCTCCCGTGGGTGGAGCCCGACGTCCGCGCCGCCATCCTTGGCCTCTCGCTGGCCCATGGCCGCGGCCACGTGATCCGCGCGGTGCTGGAGGGCGTCGCCTACCTGTACCCGCCCATCCTGCGGATCCTCGCGGAGTTCGGCGTGGAGGCGCGCAGCCTGACGGTCATCGACGGGGAGAGCCGCAGCGCCACGTGGAACCAGCTGAAGGCGGACGTGACGGGACGGGAGATCCGGACCACGCGCGTGCCGGAGGCGTCCGCGCTGGGTGCCGCGATCCTGGCCGGCATGGCCATGGGCACATTCGCGGACGCGGAGGCCGGCGCCGGCGCCCTCATCGAGCGCGGACCTGCCTTCGCCCCGGATCCCTCGCGATCCGCGGTCTACGCCCGCCTCCAGGCGGCCTGGGAGGCCAACGCCCCCGCCGCCTTCGCCGCGAGCCGTCATGCGAGCGCGAGTCGCCTATGAATTGCGCGTTCTGAACGATTTCGCGCACATTACGCGCACCAAACGCCCGCTACCGCGCGACATCCGATCGACAATCGTCCGGAACGTCGCGACGAACACCGCTCCTGGCCAATCCCGCGATCGCTGGGCGGGCACTGGGCGACCGCCAGATCGAGACCCCTCGGGGCCTCACCCGCCGCACGCTGCCCAAGCGGAGCGCAGGACTCGGCGCGGGCGCCCTCGCGCTCGGCTCGCTGCCGAGGCGCTCTCGCTCTCGGACCGGATCGCGATCATGCGCGAGGGCCACGTGGAGCAGGTGGGCACCCCGGACGAGGTCTACCTCCAGCCGCGGACCCGGTACGTGGCACGCTTCATCGGCAGCCCGCAGATGGACATCCTGTCCGGCCGCCTGGAACGGCGGGACGGCGGGCTCGTCTACGCGGTGGGCGGCGCCGCGTTTGCCATCCCGGAGGGCGCGGCGCCCGCGGGCCCGGCGGACCGCGAGCTGGACCTGGGCGTCCGCCCGGAGCACGTCCGCCTGGCGTCCGGAGCCGGAGTCCCGCTCCCCGTGCACGTGGTCCAGCCGTTGGGCGCGATGACCTACGTGACCGTGGGCTGGGAGGACCAGTCGCTCACCGCCCGGCTCCTCGGGATGGCGCACCTGCCGCCCGGCGAGCCCGTGGACGTGGCGCTGGACCCGGCGGGCCTGCTCTTCTTCGACCGCGCCTCCGGGCGACGCGTGCTGCCGGACGGCGGACTCGCCTGATCGGTCACGCATCTGTCACACGGACCGCCGGTTGCGCCACACGGGCGTCACGCCAGGGATGGACAGTGACGTCATCCTGCAATGGAAGTCGGTAGCCGGCGCGGGATCGGGACCCCCAGGCAGGTCCTGCGGGACGGCTCACCCCCCGCCGTCCAATGTGCTCCCTCGCCGGGTGACCCTTCGG
>CAIYZX010000655.1 GCA_903930745.1 uncultured Chloroflexota bacterium
GACACCCACCGCGCTCGTGCTGGCGGGTGCCGTGCTGACGCTGCGCGTGACGCCGTGGCTGGGGCGCGGGTTCGCTGTGCTGGGCTCGCGGGCGCTGGGCCTGGGCGGGTCCGTGGCAGGCCGGAGCATCGCCCGTCGGGGAGACGGGCACGCGATGGAGGTCATGCTGGCGTCCGCTGCGGTGGCAACGGCGGTGCTGGCCACGTCCCTCGGTGCCACCTGGGCCGCCACGCAGTCCGCCCGGACGGCGATGGAGCTTGGTGCCGATGTCACGGGAGCCGTCGGCGGCCTGCCAGGCGCGTCCCGCCCGGGTGCCCGCGCCGAGTACCTGGCGATCCCCGGCGTGACGGCCGCCAGCCCGCTGCTCGCGACCGCCTTCGACGCCGGGCCGAAGCTCCGCGTGGGTCACCTGCTCGCGGTCCCGGCCGATCTCGCCCTCGCGCCCTCGCTCACGGATGGAGCATCGGGCGCCGAGCTCCGGGCGGCGCTGGGGCGCCTCGCCGCTGCGCGGCCCAGCCTGCCGCTGATCGCGCTGCCGGAGGGGACCACCCGCCTCCGCGTGCATCTCGCGGACCACCTCGTGGCGGTGCTGGGACCCGATGGAGCAGAGGCTCGGGCGCCTGTGCCCACGCAGCCCGCCAGCGTCACGGTGGCCGTGGTCATCGCAACTTCGGACGGGACGCTGGTCCGGACGGACCCGGTGGCTGCCGCCGACGCCGTGGCTGCCGATGGGCATGCGTTCGACGTGGCGATCCCGGAGGCCGCCACCGCCGTGGTGGCGATCGAGGCGGTGCTGACACCTCTCACCGGCGCGGGCATCGCGGGCACCATCGCCTTCGAAGGCCTGGACGCTGCGGGCGCCGACGGCGCCACCTGGCAGCCGATGGCCATGCCGGACACCACGGCCTGGTCGTTCACCCACACAGGGTTCGGTGTCTCGGCCGTTCCGCTCGCCACTGCGCCTGACACGGCAGGCACGCCCGCCACCGTGGCCATCCCCGCGGAGCAGCCCCTCGTGGGCCCCGGCCCGTCCGTCGTCGCGTATCGGCCGGCCGGCCTTGCCACCCTGGCCACCTCCCCACTCGCGGCGCTCGCGGACGCCACGCTGCCGGCCGCCACGGGCCTCACGACCGGCGACTCGATCCCGGTGACCGTGGGCCTCGCCGACGCCCGCCTCCTGGACATCGCCGGAACGATCGCCGCGTTCCCGGGGATCGACGGCGACGGGTTCGCGGTGGTGGACCTGGGCACCTGGCAGCTGGCGGGCTACGGCGCGGGCGGCGTGGTCCCCGCCCCCACCGCGTGGTGGCTGGCGACAGACGGCCGGGACGATGCCGCCGTGGTGGCCGCGCTGGGCGATGGGACGAACCCCCTGGCGCACGTGCGCTCGCTGGCCGCCCTGACGAAGGAGCGGATCGCGGACCCGGTGGCCGATGCCGTGCTTGGCACGCTGGGCGTCACGGCGCTCGCCGCCCTGCTCGTGGCGCTGCTGGCCCTGGCCGCCGCGTCGCAGGCCGCCGCGCGCGCCCTCCGGCTGGACGTGGCCATCCTGCTCGCCCAGGGCATGGAACGCCGCGCAGTTGCCGCGTGGATGCTGGCCGAGGAGGCGTTCCCGGTCGCCGCGGGCGTCATCCTGGGCATGGCCGTGGGGGCGGCTGTCGCCGAGCTCGTGACCCCGGCCTTGATCCCTGCACTCGCGGGCAGCGGTGATGGCAATGGCGTGGCGGCGCTGCTGCCGACCGGACCCGCGCTGGCGCTCGTCATCGCGGCCGCGCTGGTCGTCGCAGGTGTGGCGCTCGCACGCTGGCGGGCGCTGGGCGTGGACCGGACCGCCGCCGTGCTTCGCCAGGGTGCGGCCGGAGGCGCGTCATGAGGCTGCGCGTGCCTGGCCTGCCCGGCGTCCTCCTGCGCGCCGCTCCACGCGAGGTCACGGCGCTCGCGCTCCTCGTCGCCTTTGCCGCGGCCGCGCTCGTCGCCGTCCCTGCCTGGTTCGACGCCGCCACGGGCGCCGCGCTCCCCCAGGTCCTCGCATCGGCTGGCCCCGGCCGCACGGGCCTCGAGTACACCATGGGCAGCCTCCTCGGCGTGGAGGATGCCGATCCGCTCGTGCGGCTCACCGAGACGGCCGCGGCCCTGGAGTCGGAGCTGCCCCCGTCCATTGCCTCGGTCACCGGCCCGGCGACCGGGAGCATCGAGACGGCCGAGTACCTCGCCATCGACGCGCCGGTGCCGGTCAGCCGCCTCGCCCTGCGCATCGTCCCGGACGCCGCGTCCATGACGAGGATCGTGGAGGGCCGCGAGCCGGACCCGCACGTGAGCCGCCGCCAGCTGGGCGAGCTGGAGAACAACCAGGGCGAGCCGATGATGGTGGCCAGCGTGGAAGTCGCCGTCTCCCGCGAGACCGCGACGGAGCTCCGGCTCACGCCCGGCACGGTCCTCGCGCTGATGCCGGGGCAGAACAAGGCGGGCATCGGGATCGCGGTGGTGGTGAGCGGCATCTTCGAGGTGGTGGACCCCGCCGATCCGCGCTGGTTCAGCGATGCCACCCTCGTCTCGCCCGTGGAGGTCCGCGCCTCCTCGGAGGTCACGATCTACCACGCCATCGGCCTGCTCAACCCGGCGATCTCGCCGGACCTCGTGCTGCTGGGCGCCAGCTCGCCGCTGCTCCAGTACCGCTGGCGCTTCCCCGTTGACACCTCGGGGGCCGCGGGCTGGGACGCCGATGCCCTGCTGGCCGACCTCGCCCGCCTGGAGGCCCGCCACCCGTTCCGTGGCGCGCTCGCGGTGGACGTGCCCGGTCTCTCGTCCGGCCTCACGGACCTGCTCGTGGCCGATGCCGCGCAGCGGTCCATCGCCATGACCGCGTTCGGCCTCGCGACGACCGGCGGTGTGGTCGCCGCGCTGGGGATCCTGGCGCTGGCCGCCACCGCGCTCGCGGAGCGGCGGCGCGTGACGCTCCTCGTGCTCCGGGCGAGGGGGTCCGGCGGCGTGCGCCCGCTCCTCGCCGGC
>CAIYZX010000656.1 GCA_903930745.1 uncultured Chloroflexota bacterium
CTCGAGCGTCCGGGCGTGGCCGTCGTCAAGGCCGAAGCGCAGGCGCAGGACGCGCTGCTCACGGCCGTCCAGGGACGCCAGCACATGCTCGATCTGCTCGCGGCGCATGCGGTCCGCGACCACGTCCAGCGGGGAGACGGCATCCTCGTCCGGGATCAGCTCGCCCAGCTCCGCGTCGCCCTCGTCGCCAACCGGCGACTGCAGGGACACGGGCTCGCGACCCAGCTTGCGGATCTCCTCCACGCGCTGGGGCGTCATCGCCGGGGTCTCGTCCGGCAGGGCCGCGGCGATCTCGACGTTGGTGGGCTCGCGGCCCAGCTGGGTGGACAGCTCGCGCACAACGCGGGCGACGCGTCCCATCGTCTCCACCATGTGGACCGGGATCCGGATGGTGCGGCTCTGGTCCGCGAGGCCACGCTGGATGGCCTGGCGGATCCACCACGTGGCGTACGTGGAGAACTTGAAGCCGCGCTCGTACTCGAACTTGTCCACGGCGCGGATCAGGCCGGCGTTGCCCTCCTGGACCAGGTCCAGCAGGCCCATGCCCGCCTGGTTGATGTACTTGCGCGCGATCGACACGACGAGGCGCAGGTTTGCCGACGTCAGGTGGTCCCGCGAGTGCTTGGCCAGGATCTTGAGGGTGGGGTGGAGGTCGTCCACGACATCGGCTGCGTGTCCGGCCTCCAGGTACCGCTGGATCGCCGGGTAGGCGATCTCCGTGCGTGCCCAGTCCCGCATCGCCTTGAGCGCCGCGCTGGCGCGCAACTCCGCGTTGGGCCTGCCGAGCTCGCCCTCGATCCAGTTGAGGAGCTGGAGGAACGACTCGGCGTCCAGGCGCTCGTTGTACATCGACCGGACATCCTGGGCCTTGTCCAGGCGGTCCTTCAGCAGGTCCGTCTCGGCCTTCTTCAGGGCGTCGGCGAGCCCCAGGGCCGGCGCCATCACCAGGAGATCCATCGCGTCATCGGACGTGATGGCCTTCTCCACGATGCGGTGACTGTCGGCCTCGAAGGGGAGGACGTAGCGCTTGTCCTTCGCGCGGGCGGTGGGCTCCGTGCGGTGCAGCGTCCACTCGTGGATCGAGAGGATCGCCTTCCAGGGCTCCGCCTCCGCCTGCGCGCCAAGCTCCATGCCCTTCGCGAGGATGACCTCCTCCTCCGCGGTCAGGAGCGGCACACGGCCGATCTCCCGCAGGTAGAGGCGGACGGAGTCGTCCGTGTCCAGGACCTCGGCCGTGGCGACCTCGGCATCCGGCTCCGGCTCGGCGGTCGCCGGGGCGGGCTCAACCACGGGCTCGTCCGCGACCAGGGCCGCAGCCTCGAGGTCCGCAGTCTCAGGATCAAGCTCGATCGAGGCGGCAGCAAGCTCCACCTCCGCGTCAGAAGCAGGCAGGGCGTTGTCGAAGGAAATCACGTTGCTCCAGCTACGACGGACGCGCCCGAACGCGCGCTCCGTTCTTGACTCCATGAATCGCTCCGGCACGGGGCCGGCCCCCTGGTACGACGGGCCCACGCCGCCCGACATACGTAGTGGCGTGTCAAATCGACACGCCATTGGCCTATAAGTCTAGGCCATCGCACATCACTTGACAACCCCCCAAATCCATGCATTCGCACCCAATCATCATGAGGGGGCCAGGAGGACATCGGTTGCATCCCGTTCGTCCTTGACCTGTGACGGCAGGGGGCCGACCATGAGACACCACACCCCCGAACCCTCCGATCCGCCGCCAGAGGACCCACCAGGATGCAGAGCACGATCGTCACCAAGGCTGAGAAGGCCCACCGCTACGCCCAGGAGCCGGACCGGCTCCGGATCAGCGGGATCGAGGCGACCTTCGAGGCCGGCGGCGGCCAGCACGTGCTCCGTCTCGGCGAGACAGGCTGGACCTGCGACTGCGAGTTCGCGATGCAGCACCACGTCTGTCCGCACATCGAGGCCGCGTCACGCCTGCTGGACAAGCACCTCGCAGAGTCCGCCAAGCCCCGCGTCGTGGATCTGCTCGCCGGCAGCTGACCCCGCCGGCCGGCTCCGCAGGGAGACACCGCCGTGCCGCAGTACCACCTCGACATCGAGCCGGGTGACATCGCGCCCATCGTGCTGCTGCCCGGCGATCCCGGGCGCGTCGCCACGATCGCGGAGCGCTGGGACACCGCACGCCATGTCGCGACGAAGCGCGAGTATGTGACGTACACGGGCACCTACCGGGGGGTGCCCATCAGCTGCACCTCCACCGGGATCGGCGCGCCGTCCACATCCATCGCCATGGAGGAGCTGGCACGCTGCGGCGCGACCACGTTCCTGCGCGTGGGCACCGCCGGGACCTTCCAGGACCACGTGCGCATCGGCGACATGGCCATCATGGACGGAGCCGTCCGCCTCGAGGGGGCTTCGCGGCTCTACGCGCCCATCGAGTACCCGGCCGTTGCGCACCACGAGGTGGTGACCGCCGCCATCGCGGCCGCGAAGGGGATGGGGATCCGCTACCACGTGGGCCTCACCCGGAGCGCGGACACCTTCTACGCGGGCCATGCTGCGCCTGGATCCTCGTACGGCGGGTACTGGCAGTCGTGGTGGAAGGACCACTTCGACGACCTTGCACGCCAGAACGTCCTGGCCGCGGAGATGGAGGCCAGCCTGATCTTCGTGCTTGCCCGGCTGTGGGGGCTCCGGGCCGGCGGTGTGGCCGTGATGCTGGACAACGTGCGCCACGTCTCGGGTGGGGGTGAGTTCAACCCGGACGCCCAGATCGAGCATGGTGCGGACCATATCGGGGCGCTCGCCGATCTCGCCTGCGAGGTTGTCAGGGTTCTCCACCAGCAGGATGGCGATCGGGCCTAGGGACCCTACATGGTCACCGCACCTCCGTGTCAGACATGTCCTACATCTAGAGGTGAAGTGCGGTCGTGAGGTCGGGCGCACTGCCGATGCCGCCACTCGAGGGGGGTGGGGCAGATTCCCGCGGTGACTCTCACTTCGCCGTCACCGGCTACGCCCGCCACCCTTGCGCTGATCGCCTTCGCGGATGATGCGATGTTGCGCGGTGCGATCAGCCTCGCGCACTCGCGCCTCGCGGACCTCCTGGAAGAGGGCGGTCCGCTGGACCTGGTCCACGCCGCCAGCGAGCGACACGAGGACGGTGCAATCGTGCGCATCGGCAGCGCGAGGCTCCCCCAGGACGGGATCTCCGCGGTGATCGCCACCGGGCCCATGGGCAACCCAAGCCGTCGCATCGACACGCGGGAGCACGCCGCGCGGATCCGCCTGGACGGATACGAGGTGCTTGGCCGCCTGCATGTCCCGACGGGCATGCACCCGGAGGAGTGGGCGAACGGCCGCCGGTGGATCGCCGTCACGGACGCGGTGCTTCGCTACACCAGCCGGGGTTCGCGACGAGCGCAGCTCCATCCCACGGTGCTCGTCCACCGGGAGCGCATCAGGGAGCTCGTGCCGGTGGAGCCGTCCGCGTACGAGCGGGAGCTGGACCGTCTCGCCGCCGCGCGCGCCGGGGGTCCCCGTGTGGAGACCATGGCGCCGCCTGCCATTCGGCGCCTGCGGGCGATCGGCGGGCTCTAGCCGGGCACGGCCTTGGCGACCGATCGCCGGGTGACTCAATCCGAAGACCCTCCGCGGTGACGTGGAGGGTCTCGATGCTCCAGGCCCCTCGTCGTCTGCGAGGGCCCGGGAGGGGCGCGACCTCGGCCTGGCCGCGCCCCACCGGCTGTCGTAGGGGAGTCCCGGCGCCCCTAGGCGACCTTGCTCCAGTCCGCCGAGCGCCGGCGCTGGACCACGTTGCCCTTGGGCTGCGCGGCCGCGCGTGCGGACGCCGTCTCGAGCTTGAAGCGGGCCACGAGGGCGTCGAGCTGCTGGGC
>CAIYZX010000657.1 GCA_903930745.1 uncultured Chloroflexota bacterium
ACCGCTCCGGGATGACGGCGTCCGCCCTCCTCGTCCTGGCGGGCGTGACGCCGGATGAGGCGATGGCGAACGTGCAGGCGCACCGGAAGGGCTCCATCACCCTGGGGGAGCAGCGCGAGCTCGTGCGGTCCCTGGCGGGGCGCGCATCCGCCTGAGGCGAGCGCGGATGGGCCATTCGGGCCGGTGACCCGGGCCGCCGCGGCCCGTACAGTGGTGGCGAGCCGGGCGGGGACGTCCGGCAGCCATCAGCCCGGGGAGTACCTTCGTGCGTCGTTCGCCTGCCCGCCGCGCCGCCCGTGGCGCATCCATCCTGCTGCTGGGCCTCGTCGCCATCGCGACGTCGGCATGCGGCTCGTCATCGGCCCCGCCCGCCACCACGGACACGCCGGCCACCGGCGCCCCGACGATGCCCGTTGCGACGGACGTGCCCATCGCCTCCGCGACGGAGCCCCCGGCCACGGAGGCGCCGGCGTCTCTGGCGCCGGGAACCATCGCGTACCGCGTGGTCAACGAGGGCACGGCGGCGGTTGACGTCTGGCTCCGCAGCCAGGGCGTGGTGACGGCGGCGGCCGGCCAGCTGGGCGTGGTGACGGCGGCGGCCGGCCAGCTGGGCGTGGTGCCGGGCGGCGTGACCGCGGACCTCTTCCCGCCGGAGCCCGGCACGGTGGTCGTCCTGCCGGCGGGCACCGGCGATCCCACGTGCGTGTCGGACTGCGGGTTCCTCGCGGAATCCAGCACGAACTTCGGCGAGGGTGGCCTGCGAATCCTCGTGGTTGGCGCGGACGGGACGGCCCCGGAGTTCTGGGCGGACCCGAAGCCGGAGTCCGTGGGCACCATCGGCAACGCGCTGCCCCTCGCGGATCCCACGAGCGCGCTCCTGGTGATCGACGCCGGCGGCATGGCGGACGCCAAGTTCGGCCTCAACGTGGGCTTCGAAGGCGTGAACGGGTGCGTGGCCGATGCCGCCGCCTCCGGCCTCCTGCTGGGCGGCACCACCGTCCTTGGCTATGAGCTTCCGGCCGAGGGCGCGAAGGTGTCCGTCTACCCGGCGAGCGACAAGACCTGCTCCGGCACGGCGGTGGGCGGCCCGTTCCCGCTGGATCCCGTGACCGTGGGCATGCGCTCCTTCCTGCTGCTCTGGGGCCCGTCCGGGACCGTCCAGGGCCTGGCGATGCCGCTGGACTGACACGCCGGGGCGTCACCTCCGCTACCGTGCACGGCCACACGGGGCAAGCAGGAGGAGGAGGCGCGCATGGACACGAACCAGCCCAAGGGGCCGCTATGGGGGTCGGGCCAGACGCCCCCGCAGCCCCAGCCGGCCCCGCTGCCTCAACCGGCTCCGCCGCCCTTCCAGCCGGCTCCGCCGCCGGTCCAGCCCGCGCCGCCCGCGTGGGGCGCTCCCCCGCAGCCTCAGCCGGCCCAGCCAGTCCAGCCCGCGGCGCCTGCGTGGGGCGGCCCCGCCGATCCTGCCGCCATGCCGCCCGTCTACCACGGCATCGGTCCCGCTGCCGCCTTCGCCCCGCCTGCCGCAGACGCGGACGGTGACGGCGAGGCCGATGGCGGCAGCCACCGCGGCGTCGCGCTGCTGCTCGCGGCCACCGCCACGGTCGCGGCGCTCGTCAGCGCCATCGCCACGGGCACGGCCAGCGACGCCGGTGACGCCTGGCAGTCCGCGCTCCGGACGGACGTCCAGCGTTCCGCCGCCGCCAACGTCGCGCTGAGCTCGCTCTACCAGGGCGAGGTGCCCACAGCCGTGGAGGCCATCGGCCTGCGGATCCAGGAGGCCCAGCTGCGCACCGCGGCGGGCACTGCCACCGGCGCAACCACGACGGTCCTCACGGAGGAGGCGGACACACGCGCAGGCGTCCTGCAGGCGCTGGGCACCAGTGTGGATCTCACGAAGCCGGACTACGCGCTGCCGGGCGGCGGCGTGGACCTGGGCAAGCGCCTCGCGGCCATCCGCGCCCAGGACCCGGACATGGTGGCCCTGGACCCGGACACCATCCAGGCCACCGGCGACGCCCTGGCCATCAAGGCCTTCCTGCTCAACCTCGCCCTCGTCCCGCTCGCCCTCGCGGCGCTCTTCGGCGCCCTCGCGGAGCCGTTCCACGAGCACCGCCGAGCGTTCCTCACGGTGGGCACGATCGCCCTCGTGACCGGCATCCTGGTCGCCGCCGGCATCGCGGTGCTCGCGTGAGCGCGCCCGTGACCGCCGCCGCCCGCAAGGCCGCGGCCCGCCGACGGTTCGACCGAATCGCCGCCGGCCTCATCGGCGTCGTGGCCATCCTCGCCGCCATCTTCGCGCTCGAGCAGGCCTGGTTCGGCCTGGAGGGCAGCCGCGCCCAGGTCAACGCCGCGCGCCTTTCCACGGACGCCACGGCCAAGCTTGGGGCCACGTCGCACCTCGTGAGCGCCTCCGTCGTGGCCCAGCAGCGATGGGTGCTCCTTGGGATGGAGGGCATCGCGCGCCAGATCGCCGGCACCACCGCCGGTGACGACATCACGGTCCAGATCGGCGCGGCCCAGCAGGCGGCCTCCGAGACGTACAAGGCCGCCATCGACGAGACCATCGCGTCCGCGGTCAAGGGCCTGGACCCGTACATGCACCGGCTGCTCTCCGCCACCAACGACAGCATCTCCGCGGAGGTGGAGAACCAGAACACCGAGGTGGACGTCGCGTCTGACGCGGGCTCCAGGGCACAGCGCGCCGTCCTGGGCCTGTCCATCACCACGCTCGCCGGCGTCCTCGCGGGCGTTGCGGCGGTCCTTGGCGTGGGCCGGGCCGGCTGGGGGACGCTGAGCGCCGCCTGGCTCGCCGCCATCGCGGCCGCCATCACCTCGGTGCTCGTCCTGCTCTGATCCGCCCCTGCGTCCGGCCAACACTGGGCGAGCGCATCGCCAGACATGTCGAAGGCCCCTCCCGGAGGAGGGGCCTTCGTGTTGTGCGGGGTTGCGGTGGGCCGGCCGGGGACCGGCCCCGTGGGGTGCCTAGCGGTGGCGCGAGGCCTTCGCGGCGGCACGCGGCCAGAGGACGAGCCCGGTGATCGTGAGCAGGATGCCCGCGATCGCGAAGAGCCGGCCCATGGCGGAACCGATGGAGGAGGCCTGGGCGCCGATCGTGTCGGTGTCCGGGATCATCCCGTCCACGATCGCGAGGACGAACACGTAAGGCGCGGAGCCGTTCGCGTTCGACGCGGTGACCGTGAAGCTGTACTCGCCGGGGGTGGTGGGCGTGCCGCAGATCTCGCCCGTGACCGGGTCAAGGGTCAGGCCGGGCGGCAGGGTGCCGTCGGTGACCTCGTAGGTGGGGGCCGGCTCGCCGGTCGCGCCCACGGAGCCGCACCACTCCTGGCCGGACTTCGGGTTGTCCTGGTCGTCCACCGGGGTGATGTCGGTCCAGTCCGGGCTGCCCTCAACGCCCGGTGTGAAGTACGCCGGGGCGCTCCACGGGCTCTGCCCGATGCCGTTGACCGCGGCGACCTGGACCTCGTACGTGGTGCCGTTGGTCAGGCCGTCAAACTCGTACGGGCTGTAGATGCCGGTGAACTCCGACCAGGCGTCGTCGCCGGCGCCCAGCTCGCGGTACCGCAGCGTGTAGCTGATGATCGGCGAGCCGCCGAGATCTGTGGGCGGATCCCAGGTGATCGTGCCCATCGTGTCGCCCTTGGCGGCGCTGGTGATCACCGGGGCGTTGGAGATCGTTGCCTGCTCCGGGACGGAGCCGTCGCGCATGCGGAAGCGGAAGCGGCCGGCGATGTCGCTGTTGAGGTGGCCGGCGCTCAGCGGGTGGTCGCCGTCATCGGCGAGATCCCAGGTGCTGCGGCCGTTGTAGACCGTGCCGTCATCGCCAATGATGGAGGCGTAGGTGACCACGCCGGTGTCCGGATCAACGGTGCCGAGACCAACCGGGACACAGTTGTAGTCCGGGTCCTCGCAGCCGTAGCCCTCTTCGACCTGTGAGATGCCGCCGTAGTTGACGACGATGTCGAGGTCGTCGCCGGCGTCGCCATCGATGTCCACGAGCATGATCTGGAACGTGTTCCAGTTCGTCTTGCTCGAGGAGGCCCTGTAGTCCTGGCTGTTCATCCACGTCGCCACGAACGCGTTGTGGCCCTCGAACGTGGTGCGACCCCAGTAGAAGAAGTCTCCGGACCGGTCGGGGGACCAGCTGCTCTCGTGCTCGAAGAGGTCGCGGTTGTCGAGGTCAACGCCGAAGGCGACAACGCCCGGATAGCCGTCCAGCACTTCCTCAAGCGGGTGGTCGTAGTTGTCAGACCCGTGGCCGAAGCTGATGGAGCCGTTCGAGTTGACGAAGACGTCGCTGTACGTCGTGCCGAAGAAGTTGATGTCGAAGCCGATGGGGAAGCCGGTGCTGCTGTCCTCGCCCTCGGGGCCAACCCAGCAGTCGTCGCAGATGAAGCCCTGGCGCTGGGAGTAGACGGTCCCGAAGTCGTCCTCGAAGACGGTCGCCCAGTCGGCGGGAACCAAGTCCGCAGCCCAACCGTGCGCCTCGTCGTCACCGCAGCCAATGGGCGTGCCGTCCGCATTGAGCAGCACGGGTGACACGTAGTCCGCAGCGGAGTAGTCCACGCAGCCGCGGCTGGTACCGAAGACGGAGAAGTCCGCGGTGCTGTCGCCCGGCAGATACGCCTCCGTCTCGGCAGACACCGCCTGGATTACGCAGTAGCCCTCGGCCAGCGCAGAGACCTCACCACTCACCGAGTCCACGGAGCAGATCTCGGGCGTGTTGCTGGAGTAGCTGATGGCACCGTCGCCGCTCGTGGACGCGGTCACGGTGATCGAGCCGCCCACGACCATCATGTACGGGTAGTAATCGAACCACACGTCCGCGTAGTCCGTGGCAACGGACGGGACAACGACGGGTGCGGGCTCTGTGGCAGCCGGCACCTCGGGGGCGGGCGTCGGGTCAACCGGGTCAACCGGCGCAGGCGCCGGCTCGGCGACGACGAGCGTGCCGGCGGCGACACGGGCGAGGCCGTCCGCGCAGGCGAGACCGGAGACGCCCACGAGCAGGTCGTAGGAGCCCGCGGCCGGGGCGGTGAGGGTGATGACCGCGTGGAGCAGGTCGCCGTCCCAGGTGCCCGCGGCCTCGAGCGGGGTCACCGCGGAGAGCGGGGTGTCGGAGCCCGCGGCCCAGACCGCGCCCACGAGGAGCGAGGTGCCGTCCGCGGCCGCGCCCCTGTCCGGGCAGGTCAGCGAGACATCGACCGAGACCGTGTCGCCCGGGGCTGCCGCGGTGGCGCCAAGGCTTGCGGCGAGGCTGCCGTCACCGGAGGCGCCGTAGGCGGCGGCCGGCATCAGCTGGGCGACCAGCAGCAGCATCGTGCCCAGCATGACGAGCAGCCGCGACAGGCGGCTGGACCGGCGCCCCGGGGCGCTCGTGGACGCTGACATGCGCAACACGCATCCTCCTCGCGCGGGCCCTCGCCCGCGACCTGGTCTGCGGCTCGTCGTCCGT
>CAIYZX010000658.1 GCA_903930745.1 uncultured Chloroflexota bacterium
ACGGACGACGAGCCGCAGACCAGGTCGCGGGCGAGGGCCCGCGCGAGGAGGATGCGTGTTGCGCATGTCAGCGTCCACGAGCGCCCCGGGGCGCCGGTCCAGCCGCCTGTCGCGGCTGCTCGTCATGCTGGGCACGATGCTCCTGCTGGTCGCCCAGCTGATGCCGGCCGCCGCCTACGGCGCCTCCGGTGACGGCAGCCTCGCCGCAAGCCTTGGCGCCACCGCGGCAGCCCCGGGCGACGCCGTGAGCGTGGACGTCTCGCTGACCTGCCCGGACAGGGGCGCCGCCACAGACGGCACCTCGCTCCTGGTGGGCGCGGTCTGGGCCGCGGGCGCCGACACCCCGATCTCCGCGGTCACCCCGCTCGAGGCCGCGGGCACCTGGGACGGCGACCTCCTCCACGCCACCATCACCTTCAGCGCCCCGGCCGCGGGCTCCTACGACCTGCTCGTGGGCGTCTCCGGCCTCGCCTGCGCGGACGGCCTCGCCCGTGTCGCCGCCGGCACGCTCGTCGTGACCGCCCCGGAGCCGGTGAACGTCCCGGACCCGGCGGTTGGCCTGACGGCGCAGACCGTCACGTTCAACAGCCATGACGCCACGCTTCTCATGGGCCAGTCACTGACCGTCTCTGCCAACACTGACGGCGACGGCGCCATCACCTACACCTCCACGACGCCCGCAACGTGCACGATCGACGCGTCCACGGGCGCGATCACGCCCGTGGCGCCCGGGACCTGCTCCTTCACGGCGACCGCTGCCGCCACGGTGAACTGGGACCAGGGGACCGCCGACGACAGCGTCACCATCCTCGGGCCGCGCGGCTGTGTCGACTACTCCGCCGCCGACTACGTTGGTGCGGTGGTCCTGAACGCGGACGGCACGCCCGTTGGCTGCGGCACGGACGCGCCGCACGGCTGGCGAGCGGACCTGGTGCCGGCGAACTGGTCCGCAGATTGGGCCGCTTCCGTTGGCCTTGGCAACAACCCGTACTACACCGAGCGCCTGGGCTACGCCTGTGACGACTGCTGGATGGGCCCCGAGGGCGAGGACAGCAGCACCGGCTTCCCCATCGGCTTCGACATCAACTTCTTCGGCACCACCTTCAGCGACGTCTACGTCAACTCGAACGGCTCGATCAGCTTCGGTCACGGGTCCGACAACTACGACGATCCGCTCGAGCTCGTCATCGACGGCTATCCGGGCGTCGTCGCCTTCGGCGTGGACCTCGACAACCGCGAGATCCTTGACTCCGACAGCTCGTGGGGCGATGCCCGCCACGGCGACTGGTTCTACTGGGGCCGCACCACGTTCGAGGGCCACAACGCCTTCGTGGCGACCTGGATGAACCACCAGGACTACTCCGCCAGCGTCTCGAAGACCAACTGGTCCACGTTCCAGATCATGCTGGTGGACGTTGACGGCAGCGCCGGCGACGACCTCAACATCGTCGTCAACTACGGCGGCATCTCCCAGGTCGAGGAGGGCTATGGCTGCGCCGACCCGGACTACAACTGTGTCCCGGTTGGCCTTGGCACCGTTGACCCGGATACGGGCGACGTCTCCTACGCCTCGATCGTTGGCGACGACGGCACGATCTACAACGGCCGCACCACGTGGGATCTCTCCGAGGATGGTGAGCACCCGCTGAGCCAGGGCCACCTCAACAGCACGATCCCCGGCCGCTACGTCTTCCAGATGCGCGACGGCTCCGTGCCCCAGCAGGCCACAGTCCCCAACGCACCCGTCATCACCAGCGCCGCCAAGGGCGACACGCAGGCCACGATCACGTGGGCTCCGCCCACGCAGCTTGGCGGCTCGCCGATCGGCAGCTATACGCTGCGGTACCGCGAGCTGGGCGCCGCCGACGACGCCTGGACCGAGGTGACCGAGGTCGACAGCCCGTACGACATCACCAGCCTGACCAACGGCACCACGTACGAGGTCCAGGTCGCGGCCATCAACGGCATCGGCCAGGGCCCCTGGTCCGCCTCGGCGTACGTGACGCCGGGCGTCGCGGGCAGCCCCGACTGGACGGACATCACGCCCATCGACGACCAGGACAACCCCAAGACGGACCAGCAGTGGTGCGGCTCCGTGGGCGCCACCGGCGAGCCCGCCCCCACCTACGAGGTCACCGACGGCACCCTGCCGCCCGGCCTGACGCTTGATCCGGTCACCGGCCAGATCTGCGGCACGCCCACCACCCCCGGCGAGTACAGCTTCACGATCACCGCGAGCAACGACAACGGCTCCGCGCCCTATGTCTTCGTGCTCGCGATCGTGGATGGCCAGATCCCGGACACCGACACGCTCGGCGCCCAGGCGACCTCCATCGGTTCCGCCATGGGCCGGCTCTTCGCGATCGCGGGCATCCTGCTCACGATCACCGGGCTCGTCCTCTGGCCGCGTGCCGCCGCGAAGGCCTCGCGCCGCCGCTAGGCACCAGCAGGGGCCGGTCCCCGGCCGGTCCCACCAGGGCTGAACCCTCCAGGCAGCTTGAAGACCCCTCCCGTCGCGGAGGGGTCTTCGTCGTGGCCGCGTCATGGGGCTGGCACCACGTTTGCCACGGGCGTGGTCACGGCACCCAGAGGATTACCCCCGGAGCAGGGGAGCCCTCGGGGGCCGGAGCCGGTACTGCCTACCGGGAAATCCCTCCGCGATCCTGCTCCCAAGCGCCGTCCGCCTGCCCGGCGGGCGCGACTTCCGGCCGCACGTCCGATTTGCCTGACGGACGACGAGCCGCAGACCAGGTCGCGGGCGAGGGCCCGCGCGAGGAGGATGCGTGTTGCGCATGTCAGCGTCCACGAGCGCCCCGGGGCG
>CAIYZX010000659.1 GCA_903930745.1 uncultured Chloroflexota bacterium
CAGGCGGGCCACCATCGGCGCGTCCATCGAGGCGATCTGCCCGGCGAGGGCGGCGGAGCCCCAGGTGGTGGCGGAGCCTGCAACGTCGATGTTCTCCTTCACGCTGAACGGGACGCCGGCCAGCGGGCCCAGCTTCTCGCCCGCGGCAACGGCGCGGTCCACTTCGGCGGCGGCGGCGAGGGCCTCGTCCGCGAGGGTCACGGTGATGGCGTTGATCTCCGGGTTCACCTCTGCGATCCGCGCGAGGTGGGCCTGCACGACCTGCACGGAGGTCACCTGCCCGGATGCGATGAGGGCCGCCAGCTCGCCTGCGCCCTTGGTGTGGAGGTCGTTCATCGGGGTATCCTTCGCTGCCGTGGAGTTGATGCGTGCATCGTCCCGGGCGCGCAGATCGCCGGCATCGGGAGGGTTCCCCATTTCCGCTCGATCGCTCCGGCTGGCGGAGCTTGTGGCAACGCTGGCCCTCGCCCAGGACAGCGCGTTCGGCCAGCCGCTCGAGTCCCAGCTCCGGTCCTGTCTGCTCTCCGCCGCGATATGCGAAGCCGCAGGCGTGGACGCGGCCGACCGCGAGACGGCCTACTGGATCTCGCTCCTGCGCTACGTGGGCTGCACGGGACATGCGCGGGAGGTGTCGTCGGTCTTCGGCGACGACGTCGCGGCCTTCGCCGCAACGCTCGTGATGGACGCGGCCAACCCGGCCGAGGTGGGGCCGCTGATGGTGGCTGCAGCCACTGCGGGACGACCGCCCGAGCAGCACGAGGCCATCACCCGCGCCATCGTCGAGGGCGGGCACCAGTGGTCCATCGGCAACTTCTCCATCGGCTGCGAGGTGGGCGGGATGCTCATCGAGCGCCTGCACCTGGGTGCCGCGGTGGAGACGGCCTTCGCGTTCACGTATGAGCGGTGGAACGGCCTGGGCTACCCCCGTGGCGCAGCAGGCGAGGCCATCCCCCTAGCGATGCGCGTGGTGCACCTGGCCCAGGACATGGAGGCAATCGCCCGGCGCCAGTCCCCGGCCGCAGCCGTGGCCGCCGCGGCGGAGCGGCGGGACCGGACCTATGACCCGGCGCTGGCGGACCTCTTCGCGGCGAACGGCCTGGCATGGCTGGCCGACCTGGACAATGTCGATCCCTGGGATGCCGTCCTGGCGCTGGAGCCGGTGCCATCGCGCCTGCTGGAGGGAGCGGCGCTCGACGACGCTCTCCTGGTGGTGGCGGACTTCGTGGATCTCAAGTCGCCGTTCACGACCGGTCACAGCCGCCGGTGCGCCTCGCTTGCCGCCGACGCCGCGCGGGCGGCCGGCCTGGCCGACGACGACGTGACTCGCCTCACCCGGGCCGCCCTGGTCCACGAGCTTGGGATGACCGGCATCCCGCTCTCCATCATGGACAAGCCCGGTCCGTTGACCCGCGCGGAGCGCGACCGGGTCCAGGTCCATCCCCTGGTCACCACCCAGGTGCTGCGTCGGGCGCCGCTGCTGGCCAGGCTCGGCACCATCGCCGGGGCCCACCACGAGCGTGCCGATGGGTCCGGGTACCACCGCGGACTCACGGGCCAGGCGACCGATCCGGGGGCGCGCATCCTGGCGGCCGTCGACGTGTACGTGGGGCTGACCGCCGACCGAGCCGATCGACCGGCCATCACGCCGGAGGCCGCGGCCGCGGAGGTCCGCAATCTCGGTGGCCAGGGGCTGCTGGACGGACCTGCGGCGGAGGCGGTGCTGTCGGCTGCCGGGCACGGGAGCGTCCGCGTGGCTCCCAGGGGCCGCGCCTCACTCCCGGGTGGCCTCAGCCACCGCGAGGTGGAGGTCCTTCGGCTGATGGCGCGCGGACTGACGACCCGGGAGATCGCGGACCGGCTGTTCATCTCCCCCAAGACCGCGGACCACCACGTCCAGCACGTCTACACGAAGATCGATGTCACCACGCGCGCCGCGGCCGCCCTCTGGGCCATGGACCGGGGTCTGCTTTCGGCCTGACGCCTCGCGACCTGCCGGTGCGGCGCCGAGACGGCGGTGGGACTGCGGAGCGACAATGGCACCATGCGCACCCTCGCCGAATCCGTTGATGTCGTCATCGTTGGCGGCGGCACCGCGGGCCACATCGCGGCGATCCAGGCCGCTCGCGCGGGCGCCACCACGTCCGTCCTGGAAGCCGGCTCCATGCTGGGCGGCACGATGACCGTGGGCGGCGTCTGGATGCCCAACCACTACTTCACGCCCAACGGCCCCGTGGTCCAGGGCATCCCCTGGGAGCTCTACGTCAAGTCCAAGGAGACGGAGGGCCTCCCCGTCCCGGACTACCGGCAGCGCCGTCCCGTGGAGACGCCGGGCTACTACAGCTACATCAACGTGCCGGTCTACGCGTCCATCGCGGAGGCGGAGGCCGTGCAGGCGGGCGTCATCCTCCACTACCACGAGTTCGTGGCGGAGGTTGTGGCCGTGGGCGACACGTGGGAGATCACCTCCCTTGGCCGCGGCATCCGCCGGATCACCACGTGCCGGGAGATCGTGGACTGCTCCGGTGACTCCGATGTCGTGCGCATGCTGGGCCTCGCGGTCACCCGCTCCTCGGTCAGCCAGCCGGGGACGCTGCAATACCAGATCAAGGGCATCGAGCACGAGCAGCTCTGGAAGACGGAGGTCCAGGCCCTCTACGACGAGGCGCTGGCGGCCGGGCGGCTCCAGAAGGGCGACTGGGCGTACGCCAACATGGAGCCCTTCCTGTACTACCTGCAGCACGGCGGGCACAACGCCACCCACCTCTACGACGCGGACACGTCCGATGCCGATGGCCAGACGCGGGCCAACATCGAGGGCCGGGAGCGGATGCTGCGGATGTTCCGCTTCGTGCGCGAGTGCATCCCGGGCGCGGAGCGGGCGTACCTCGCGTTCATGGCCCCGCACGGGCTTGCCCGCGAGACGTACCACACGGTGGGCGAGGTCACGGTGGTCAAGGACGACTTCGTCAAGGCCACGGACTTCCCGGACAAGGTGGCGAACGCCTTCAACTACATCGACCTGCACTCGCAGGAGGTGGGCTGCGAGATCTCGTTCGTGGAGGCGGACCGCGTCCCCACGGTGCCGTTCCGGGCGCTGATCCCCAAGGGCTCGCGGCGGATCACGGTGGCCGGGCGGAACGTGTCCGCGAACCGCATCGCCTTCGCCGGCATCCGAGCCCAGTGCACCTGCATGGCAATGGGCCAGGCGATGGGGGCCGCCGCCGCCCTCGCCGTCAAGCGCGGCGTCGCCTCACGGGACGTGCCCGCCGCCGACATCGTGGCGCTCACCGTGGAGCACGGCGCCGTCCCGTTGTGAGATGGTCATGAAGATCGCGTCCATCGAGATCACGCACCACAGCCTCCCGCTGGACCCGCCGTACAACGCCTCCTTCGACACGCGCCCCAAGACCACCCACGGCATGTCGCTGGTCCGGGTGACCACGGACGAGGGCGTCACGGGCATCGGCGCCGGACACGCGATGCACACCTTCGCCGGGCACGAGGACCTGTTCATCGGGGAGGACCCGCTGGCCCTGGAGCGGCACTACCGCGTCCTCAACAACCTGCACTTCTACTACGGCCGCCCGTGGCCGCTGGACATCGCGCTCTGGGACCTCGCAGGGAAGCTCACCGGGCAGCCGGCGTGGCGGATGCTTGGCGGCCTCTCGGACCGGTGCGCCGCCTACGCCTCCACCGGGTCCCTGCGCAGCGCCCAGGAGACCGCGGACCTCGCGGAGCACTGCCTGGAGCGCGGGTTCCGGGCGATCAAGCTGCGCTTCGGACGACCCTCATGGCGGGACGACGTGGCGGTGGTGGCAGCGGTGCGTGCCCGCGTTGGTGACCGGATGGAGGTCATGGTGGACTGCAACCAGGGCTGGCGGATGCCCTGGGACACGCGGGCGCCGTGGCAGCTGAAGGACGCGCTGGTGGTGGCCCGGGCGCTCGAGGAGCTGGGCGTCTACTGGATGGAGGAGCCGCTC
>CAIYZX010000660.1 GCA_903930745.1 uncultured Chloroflexota bacterium
GACCCCCGCAACGCGGGCGTGATCGCGGACCTCGTGGGCGACAACGTCGGCGACTGCGCCGGCCGTGGCGCGGACCTCTTCGAGTCCACCGCCGCCGAGAACATCGGCGCCATGATCCTGGGCGTCGCCGCCTGGGCGATCGCCAAGAACGCGGGCTGGGCCAACCCCGAGGGCTGGATCATGTTCCCGCTCGTCGTCCGCGCCTTCGGCCTCCTGTCCACCATCGTCGCGATGTTCTTCATCCGCGGCCGTGAGGACGAGGACCCGATGAACATCCTCAACCGCGGCTACTGGGTCACCGCGATCCTCTCGATCGGCGGCCTCGCCATCAGCACCAACGTGATGATGGGCTCCGCGGACACGGGTGCCATGGGCATCCCCACCTGGGTCTGGTACTTCGGCGCCGGCCTCGTGGGCATCGCCACCTCCGTGGCCTTTGTCTACATCACCCAGTACTACACCGCCGGCACCTACCGCCCGGTCCGCGAGATCGCGGAGGCCTCCATCACCGGCCCGGCCACCAACATCATCAGCGGCACCGCCGTTGGCTTCGAGACCACGGCCGTCACCGCCATCTCCATCGGCATCGCGCTCATCGCCAGCCACTGGCTGGGCGAGCAGGGTGGCCTCAAGACCGCCGAGGGCGTGAACGTGGGTGGCATCTTCGGCACCGCCGTCGCCACCATGGGCATGCTCATGACCACCGCCTACATCCTGGCGATGGACACCTTCGGTCCCATCACCGACAACGCCGGTGGCGTCGCCGAGTTCAGCCGTGCCGAGGCCGGCGCCCGTGAGATCACGGACCGCCTGGACGCGGTGGGCAACACCACCAAGGCGCTCACCAAGGGCTACGCGATCGCGTCCGCCTCGCTGGCCGCGTTCCTGCTCTTCTCCGCGTACATCGACAAGGTCAACCTGATCCTGGGCAACCGGGGTGAGGCGCCGCTGACCTCGGTCAACCTGGCCAACGTCAACGTCTTCGTCGCCGCGCTCCTCGCCGCGATGCTCGCCTACTTCTTCGCCAGCCTCGCCATCCGCGCGGTGGGCAAGACGGCCCAGGCGATCATCGTCGAGGTCCGCCGCCAGTTCCGCGAGATCCCCGGGATCATGGAGTACAAGGCCCGCCCGGACTACGCCCGGGTCGTGGACATCACCACACGCGCCGCGCTCAAGGAGATGGTCCTCCCGGGCGTCGTCGCCGTGGCCCTGCCGATCATCGTTGGCCTCCTCCTCGGCTACGAGGCGGTCGCCGGCATGCTCATGGTGGGCACCATCGCGGGCGTCCTCCTGGCCACCGTCCTGAACAACAGCGGCGGCGCCTGGGACAACGCGAAGAAGTACATCGAGTCCGGCAACCTCAAGGGCGCGGACGGCAAGGTCCTCGGCAAGAAGACCGATGCCCACGCCGCGGCCGTGGTCGGCGACACCGTCGGCGACCCCTTCAAGGACACCGCCGGTCCGTCGCTCCACGTCCTCGTGAAGCTGCTGGCCACGGTCACCCTGGTCCTCGCCCCGCTGTTCATCCGCTAGGCGAGCCAACCGGCCTTCCATTGGGGCGGTCGTCGCGCACCCGCGCGGCGGCCGCCTCGAGGTGATTCATGGACCAGATCCTCCAGGCGATCGTCATGGGCGTGGTGCAGGGCCTCACGGAGTTCCTGCCGATCTCGTCGTCAGGCCACCTGATCGTCGTCCCGTACCTGTTCGGCTGGGACAGCCCCCTCATCACGTCGCTCGCGTTCTCCGTGGTCCTCCACGGCGGGACGCTCCTGGCGCTGCTGGTCTACTTCCGGGCGGACTGGATCCGCCTGGTCCCCGCGGGCCTCGCGGCGCTGCGGGACCGCTCCCTCAAGAACGACCCGGACCGCCGCCTTGCCTGGCTTCTCGTGGCATCCACGGTCCCTGCCGCCATCGTGGCGGTGCTCCTCAACGACATCTTCGAGGAGAACATCCGCCAGGCCGGGATCGTCGCGATCCTGATGATCATCGGCGGTGCCATCCTGTGGGCCGCGGACCGCTGGGGGCCCCGGTCCACCTCCATCGGCAAGCTTACGTTTGGGGCGGCCATCGGCATCGGCGCCGCCCAGGCGCTGGCCCTCGCGCCCGGCATCAGCCGATCCGGCATCTCCATGTCGGCCGCGCGCCTCCTGGGCCTGGACCGCACGGACGCCGTCCGCTACTCATTCCTGATGGCCACGCCCATCACCGCGCTCGCCGTCGCCTACGAGCTGCTCAAGCTTGTGAAGGGCGAGGTCGGTGGCGCAGACGCCGGCACGCTGGTCGCGGGGGTGGCGGCCGCGTTCGTGTCCGGCCTGCTCGCCATCACCGTCCTGCTGCGCTACGTGCGGACCCGCTCGTTCAACGTCTTCGTGATCTACCGCATCGCGCTCGCGGCCGTGGTGGTCGTGGCGTTCCTCTCCCGCTAGGCGACGAGGCGGGCACGGCACCATGGAGGTCATGAAGCAGCTGCGCCAGCGGGCGATCCGCGACCTGGTGGAGCAGCGCGCCATCCGCACCCAGCAGGAGCTCACCGCGACCCTGCGCGAGCGAGGCTTCAGGACCACCCAGGCAACGGTCAGCCGCGACGTGGCAGACCTGGGCCTGGTCAAGGCCCAGCGCGGCGGCGTGGTCGCCTACGCCCTGCCCCAGCTCCTGCGCGAGGCGGACACGTCCGGCGAGGAGCGGGTCCGCAGACTGCTCCGCGAGATGCCGGTGGAGATCAGGGAGGCCGGCACGATGCTGGTGTTGCGCACGCTGCCCGGTTCCGCGCACCCGCTGGCCGCAGCCCTTGACCGTGCCCGCTGGAGCGAGGTGGTGGGCTCCATCGCCGGTGATGACACGGTCTTCGTGGCATTCGCGGACAAGGGCAACCTTGCCAGGGTCAGGCGCCGCCTGGAGCAGCTCGCGGAACCCGCGGAGTAGGTGCCCGGGAGGGTCTCGCGCGACGCTCCCGTCGCCCCGTCTTCGTTGACGGAACCAGCCCCCGCCGATACCATTCCGCCCGATCCAACAGCCTCGGGGCGCGATAGATGCGGCCCGGGGTCGTTTTATTCAACAGGAACCGAGCGGCCCGCGTCCTGCGCGCCATTCCCTACCCCCGGGGGTCCCGCCCGAGTGAACAGCAAGACGACCTACATCAGCAAGGACGGTCTCGAGAAGCTCCGCGCGGAGCTGGACGAGATGACGAACGTGCGCCGGCCGGAGGTCGCGCAGCGGATCCACGACGCCAAGGAGCACGGTGACCTCTCCGAGAACGCGGAGTACGAGGACGCGAAGAACGAGCAGGCGTTCGTGGAGGGTCGCATCCAGACCCTTGAGCTGATGATCAAGAACGCCCAGATCATCGACGAGCACCACGGCACCGAGGCGGTGCAGATCGGCTCCACGGTGACCGTGGCCGGCCCGGACGGCGAGGACACCTACGTCATCGTGGGCTCCGCCGAGGCCAAGCCCGCCGCCGGCCGCATCTCCAACGAGTCCCCCGTTGGGCGCGCGCTGCTCGGCCAGAAGAAGGGCACCAAGGTCGTCGTCAAGGCCCCCGCCGGCGACGTCACCTACACGATCAAGCGCATCAGCTAGCGCTTCACGCGGCCCCGCGGCCCACCCTGCATACGGCGGCGCGGCGGGAGCATCCCGGCGGCCACCCCGCCGGAGAGAGGGAACACACCGTGGATTGGGCCGACGAGCTTGCGGCGAGCGTTGAGGGTCCCCAGGTCGTCAACGACTCCAAGACGCCCTCGGGCACCGTCCATGTTGGCAGCCTGCGCGGCCCCGTCATCCTCGACGTGATCACGCGCGCCCTGCGCGCCCGCGGTCTCCCCACCACGCTGCTCTACGGCGTGGACGACCTTGACCCCATGGACGCGCAGGCGCTGCTGTCGCCGGACGCCATCGAGCGGGAGATGGGCCGCCCGCTGGCCCACGTGCCGGACCCGAAGGGCGACTGCCACGAGAGCTACGCCCGCCACTTCGCCGGCATCTTCATCGACACGTTCGCGGGCCTTGGCATCAACCCGGACCGCTACTACTGGATGAGCGACATCTACCCCACCGGGCAGATGGACCCGTTCATCAAGACCGCCCTGGACCGCGCGCAGGTGGTGCGTGACGTCTACCGTCGCGTGGCGAACGTCCAGCACCCGGACCACTGGCTGCCGCTGGGCGTGATCTGCCCGAATTGCGGCAAGGTGGGCACCACCATCGCATCGGACTGGGACGGCAGCACCGTCAGCGTCGCGTGCCGCAAGGACCTCGTGACGTGGGCCGTGGGCTGCGGCTGGACCGGGCGCCTCGCCCCATTCGGCGGCGCGGCCAAGCTCCCGTGGAACCTCGAGTGGGCCGCGCAGTGGAGCCTCTTCGGCGTCACCATCGAGCCCAACGGCAAGGACCTGGCCACCGCGGGCGGCTCCCGTGACCGCTCCAACGCGATCAGCCGCGAGGTCTACGACCGCGAGCCCCCGCTGAACTTCCCGTACGAGTTCCTCAACATCGGCGGCAAGAAGATGTCCACGTCCAAGGGGCGTGGCGCGGC
>CAIYZX010000661.1 GCA_903930745.1 uncultured Chloroflexota bacterium
GAGGACGGCCAGCACCAGCAGCAGATCCAGCGGGGAGCCCAGCACCTCCGTGCCCATGATGGCGAAGATGTCGCTGTCGCCGGCCGCTGCGAGGCGGTCCACGCCGGCCCACGCCTGGGCGGCCACGGTCACGAGGATGAACGTCGCCACGAGGATGAGCGTGGCGACCACCGTGGCGCGGCCGGGCTGCTCGTTGGGGTCTGCGGACTCCTCGTTGACGGCGGCCGTGGTGTCGAAGCCCCAGTAGATGAACAGGGCGATGAGAAGGCCGGAGACAAGGGCCGCCTGGTCGAAGGCGCCGGAGGCGTCCACCACGGAGAACGGGTTGAGCCAGTCCAGCGACGGGACCAGCGCCCCTGCAGGCGGATCCGTGGCCACTCGAACCAGGGCGACCACCGCGAAGGCACCCAGGGCGATCAGCTGCAGCCCGAGGAGCGCCACCTGCACCTTGGCGGACGGCTCGATGCCCCTGTAGCAGATCCAGGTGAGCAGGGCCACGAAGCCCAGGCCCAGCAGGAGCACCCCGAGATCGATGGTCTGGTCGCCAACGCCAACCGGCAGCACCGGGTTCGCGAAGACGTCGATGCCCACGAGGCGGAAGGTGTACTGGGCGGCGACCTCCGCAAGACTGGCCATCACGATGATGTCCGCCACGATGATCGCCCAGCCGGTCAGCCAGCCCAGGTGCGGACCCATGGCGCGCGCCACCCAGGTGAAGCTGGTGCCGCAGTCGGGGTCCACGCGATTGAGGTAGTAGTAGGCCACGGCGATGGCCAGCATGGGCAGGAAGGCGAGCCACATGATGGCCGGCGACGCGGTGCCAACCAGCGCCACCACGAGACCCAGGGAGACGGCGAGGCCGTAGGCGGGCGCGGTGGATGCGACGCCGATCACCACGCTCGAGAGGAAGCTCAGCGCACCGCCCTTCAACCCCTTGCTGCCTGCCGCACCCCCGACACCACCTGCCGGTGTGTTTGCGACCGCTGTCATCGCCAGCTCCAGATCCGGCCCCCCGGCCAATGGCGTGATGGGACGGCGTGGTGCGTGGTTCGCACAAGGGCCGCAGGGGGACCAGTCCGCGGGCCAAGCGGCGGGTCGCCACGCCACGGACAAACGATGGCCCCGACCTGGTGGGCACTCGGTCGGGGCCATCGTGGTGGCCGACAGGGCTGGTGCGAGGTGCTGCCGATGAGGAGGAGCTGGAAGGAGGAGGAGGTGCGCCCTGTCAGCTGGAGGAGTGGGCGACGACGGAGCCTGACCCGTCGTCCCCCCGCGTGGACTGGCCGTCCTGCCGAGGGAGGTCCCGCAGCAGGGCCAGCAGCTCGTCCCCGTCCCGGAACGCGCTCGATCGACCTGTTCCCACGTGCTGGATGACGCCGTGTGGGGCGTCATCGGGCGGCGCGGCAGGGTCTGCGGGCGACCAGAGGCGGATCACGAAGCTGTCCACGTCGCCGATGATGGACGGCCGCGGTTCGGGTGGCATTAAAGGCACGGCGGTGTCCGAAACGGCGGCCGGGCGTCACCCGGTCGCCACCGGAGGCCCGTGCAGGGATCGGGCTACACTCGCCGGGGAAGATCACGCACGACACGCAGCGCCCGGACTGAGCGCCGCCGAAGACCGGAGAGAGATCGATGCAGACCACCCGCGCGCTCGCCGAGCTTGGCCAGAGCCTCTGGCTGGACAACATCACCCGCCCGCTGCTGGACTCCGGCACGCTCGCCCGCTACATCGCGGAGCTCTCCGTCACGGGCCTCACGTCCAACCCCACCATCTACGACAACGCCATCGGCGGGTCTGACGCGTACGACGCCCAGATCGCGGCAGGCGCCGCGGCGGGCAAGGACGGCGAGGCCATCTTCTTCGACCTCGCCCTCGCGGACCTCACGCGCGCCGCGGACCTCTTCCGGCCCGTGTATGACGCCACGAACGGCATCGACGGCTTCGTCTCTCTCGAGGTCTCCCCGCTCATCGCGTACGACACGGAGAAGACCGCGTCGGAGGCCGTGCGCCTCTGGGCGATGGGCGACCGCCCGAACCTCCTGATCAAGATCCCGGGCACGCCCGAGGGCCTGCCGGCCGTGGAGGAGGCGATCTTCCGCGGCGTGCCGATCAACGTGACGCTGCTCTTCTCGCCCGCCCAGTACCTGGCGTGCGCGGAGGCGTACACCCGGGGCATCGAGCGGCGCGTGGCCGCCGGGCTCCCCGCCTACGTCCCGTCCGTGGCCTCGCTCTTCATCAGCCGCTGGGACCCGTACACGTCCAAGATGCTGCCGGCGGACCTGCAGCTGCAGATGGGCCTGGCCATCGGCCGCCAGAGCTATCTCGACTACGTGGCGTTCTTCTCCACGCCGCGCTGGGAGGCCCTCAAGGCGAAGGGCGCGCACCCGCAGCGGCTCCTGTTCGCGTCCACCGGCTCCAAGGACCCGGCCGCGCCCGCCACGATCTACATCACGGGCCTGGCCGCGCCGGCCACCGTCAACACGATGCCAGAGGGCACGCTGCTCGCCACGGGCGCCGTGGAGGTGCCGGTGACGGCGCTGCCCGCGACGGCCGCGGAGGCGGGCGATCCGCTTGCGGCGCTCGTTGCGGCGGGCGTGGACGTGGACGCGTGTGCGCTGGACCTGCAGACGAAGGGCGCCACGTCCTTCGTGGGGTCCTGGACCTCGCTCATGGACCGGATCGCGGCCAAGGCCGGCTGACGCCGCACCGGCACCCCATCGGCGCCATGGCCTGGTCGTGAGCGGGCACGCCCACCCCGAACCGCGTCCCGCCGCGCACTCGGAGCGGCCGTCGCACCTGCGCGCGCTCGCGGGGGGCGCGCTCCTGCTGGTCCTGCTGTGGCTGCTGCCCAGCCCGGCGCCGGCCTCGCAGGCCGCCACGGGACTCACGCTGGAGCACGGACGGATCACCGCGCTGGGTGCCCTTGATCCGGTGACGGGGTCGCAGACCGCGGCCGTGCAGATCCTGGATGGGCCGCGGGCCGGTGAGGCCGTGGTGGCCGAGATCTCCGGGGCGGCCGGCGCCCTTGGCCCGGGCGGGGGTGGTCTGCCGAACGGCGGCGAGCCCGGCAATCCGTACGCCACGCCCGAACCTGTGCCATCGGCGCCTTCGGAATCGGAATCGGCTGCGCCCGTCACCCCGCTCTACGCCATCGGCGACGAGGTCATCCTCCAGGTCTCCGCCTCGCCGGAGGGCGAGTACATCGCCGTCTCGGATCGATGGCGCGTCCCGCTCCTGGGCGGCACGCTCGCGGTCTTCGCGCTCCTGGTCCTGCTCGTGGCGGGCTGGCGCGGCCTGCGGGCCCTGCTCGCGCTCGCGTTCACGGTGGTGGCCGTGGTCAAGATCCTGCTGCCGCTCCTCGC
>CAIYZX010000662.1 GCA_903930745.1 uncultured Chloroflexota bacterium
ATCTTCCAGGAGCGCGGCTACCGCACGCGGATGCTCGCCGCGGCGTACCGCCACCGCCTCCACTGGACGGAGCTCGTGGGCGGCGACGTCGTCCTCACGATGCCGTACAGCTGGCAGGTCCGGTTCAACGGCTCCGGCATCGACGCCGCCCCGCGGATCCACGTGCCGGTGGACCAGCACCTCGTTGACGACCTTGTTGCCAGGGTCCCCGATTTTTCCCTTGCCTATGAGCCCAACGGCCTTGCAGCGGACGCGTTCGCGGGCTACGGTGCAACGGTCCGGACCCTGCGCGGGTTCGTCCAGAGCTACCACGATCTCCAGGGCGTCGTGCGCGACATCATGATGCCCAACCCGGACGTCAAGGGCTGAGACGCGACCTGCCGGGCCTGACGCCCCCGCGCACCATCACGGCAACACCTTCCAACACAGACCAGGCGGACAGCGGAGGAAGCACCCAACTCATGGCCATCGAGACTCCCGCCGAGGCGGAGATCCTGCCGATCCTCTCCCACTGGATCAACGGCAGCCCCGTCGAGGTCCACATCGACCAGACGGCCCCGGTCTACAACCCGGCCACCGGCCGCGTCTTCGGACACGTGCCGCGCGGCGGCCAGGCCGAGGTTGACGCCGCCGTCGCCGCCGCGAAGGCCGCCTTCCCGGCCTGGCGCGACATGCCGCTCATCGTGCGGTCCAACATCTTCTTCAACTTCCGCCAGCTCATGTTCGAGAACCGCGAGGAGCTGGCGCGCCTCATCACCCGCGACCACGGCAAGACCTACCCGGACGCCCTGGCCGAGGTGCTGCGCGGCATCGAGACGATCGACTTCGCGTGCGGCCTGCCGGTCCACCTGTCCGGCATGATGACCCCCAACGTCTCCACCAAGGTGGACACGTTCACGCTGCGCCAGGGCCTGGGCGTGGTTGCGGCGATCACGCCGTTCAACTTCCCGGTCATGGTCCCGTGCTGGATCTACCCCATCGCGCTGGCCTGCGGCAACACGGTCGTCTTCAAGCCCTCCTCCCACACCCCGGGCGCCACGCAGCTCCAGGCCGAGCTCTGGAAGCGCGCCGGCGGCCCCGACGGCACCCTCAACGTGGTGTACGGCGGCAAGGAGGCGGTCAAGTCCATCGTGGAGCACAAGGACATCCGCGCCATCCAGTTCGTGGGCTCCACGTCCGTTGGCCGGTATGTCTACGAGGAGGGCACCAAGCGCGGCAAGCGCGTTGGCGCGTACACCTCCGCGAAGAACGCCATGCTCGTCCTGCCGGACGCTGACATGGACCTCGTCGCAGACGCGGCGGTCGCGGCGGGCTTCGGCTCCGCGGGCGAGCGCTGCATGGCCCAGACGCTGTTCATCGGCGTGGGCGACACGGCGGAGCGCCTCAAGCCGAAGATGCTGGAGCGCATCGCCAAGCTCAGGATCGGCGACGGCATGACGCCCGGCGTTGACATGGGCCCCATCTACTCCGAGGACCATCGCTCGCGCGTCATCGACTGGATCGACACGGGCGTCGCCGAGGGCGCGGAGCTGCTGGTGGACGGCCGGACCTTCGTGTCCGACGAGAACCCCGAGGGCTTCTTCCTGGGCGTCTCGCTGTTCGACCACGTGACCCCCGACATGAAGATCTACCAGGAGGAGATCTTCGGCCCGGTCTTCGGGATTGCGTACGCGGAGACCTTCGACCAGGGTCTCAAGATGATCAACGACCACAAGTACGCCAACGGCACCGCGGTCTTCACCACGGACGGTGGCGCGGCCCGGCGCTTCAAGCTCGAGGTCGAGGTCCCGATGATCGGCGTGAACGTGCCGATCCCGGTGCCCGCCGGCTTCATGAGCTTCTCGGGCGCCAAGGAGTCCGCGCTGGGCGACCTCGCGATGCGCGGTGAGGACGGCATCCGCTTCTTCACCCAGCAGAAGATGGTCACCGAGCGCTGGCCGGAGCCGGGCAAGCAGGGCCCGCTGTCCCTGGTCTTCCCGGGCAACTCCTAGACCTTCCTCGCACCTCGCACCTCGCAACGGGCTCGGTGGCTTCGGCCGCCGGGCCCGTTCTTCGTTTCCGCGGCCCGGCCTGCTTGAGCCGGCACCTTCCTCGATGCCGTGGAAGCACCGGCGGGTTGTCCTACACCACGTTCCAGACTGCGCCTACGCACTCCCAACCGGCGCGAGCATGGAGTTGCGGAGACGCGGCTGCGAGACTGCCGCGCGGCCACCTTGCATCTGCATATCAGCGGCCGCGGACAGCCCAGGAGCCCCATGTCGCGCCCTGCTCGATCCCGAGCCAGCCTCGTCTGGCTTGCCGTCCTCGCCCTTGGCCTGGTGATGGGCCTTGTGACCGCGTGCGGTGGAGGTGGCTCCGCGCCGGCGGACCCGGCCTCCGGCGACGCGGCCGTCGCCGTCGCCACCACCACGGGCACCCTCAAGCCGGCCGGCGACCCGGACCCGAATGCCACGGTCGTGACCGTTGGCATCTACGGGATCAACGCCTACGCCATCGACCCGAGCGCGAACACGTTCTACATGAGCGCGTACGTCTGGCTGCGATGGCACGGCGACATCGACCCCGTCGCCACCCTCGAGTTCGCCAACATGACCGAAGAGCGCCTGCGCAAGACGCTCCTTGACCCGGTGATGGAGCTGCCGAACGGCGACAAGCTCCAGCAGCTCAAGATCCAGGGCCGCTTCTTCGACCCGTACAACCTCTCCGACTACCCGTTGGACCGCCAGAGCATCTCCGTCTACGTGGAGGACAGCACCTACACCGCGGACACGGTGGTCTACCAGGCGGACACCAGCGGGACGGGGTACGACAGCTCGCTGCAGATCCCGGGCTGGGACGTGACCGGCATGACGGTGGCGAACCTGGTGCACGAGTACGGCACGAACTTCGGCGACCCGGCCGCCGGCGCCTCCACCTACTCGGCCGCCGAGTTCTCGCTGAACATCGCCCGCCTCCGCAGCATGTTCCTCTGGAAGCTGCTGCTCCCGCTCCTGCTCGTCCTGTGCACGAACTGGCTGGCGCTCGTCCTGCCGCCGCGCTTCGCGGATGCCCGCATGGCGATGCCCGCCACGGCACTCCTCACCAC